>NZ_JADIZS010000027.1:0-59392 GCF_016704685.1 Candidatus Amarolinea dominans | reverse complement strand
CGATCTCGTAGCGGTTCCAGCGCAGCAGACGCAGGCCGCTGGGGAAATCCTGGGCTTCCGGCCCGGCGCTGCGATCGCGATCGAGGAGACACAGCCCGTGCAGGGTAGGAAAGGCCATGCCTAACGCCGAAAAATGTCGCTTGGCTTCCCCCAGTTCACCGGCCCCACCCATCGCAACGATGTAAGGGAACTCGAAAAAGCGCATTGCGGGATGTCCGAGCACACTGGCCCTCTCGCAGTAGTCGGGCGTCTGAATCGTCTTCCAGATAGAGCACCGCCCACGTGATCGGCTCGCAGCAGGTCGGTGCTTGACAGCCGGTGTAGGGCCGACCGCAAGTCCTGAACCTGCCGACGGGTTTGCAGCCGGTGGGGTTTCTTGAAGAATGAGAGAATACCGGTCGGTTCCGTGTCATCCAGCAACGCCTCGGCATGCGTGGCGACAATGAGTTGGCAACGGCGCTGGGATGCCACTGCGCGCAGGCGACCGAAAACCTCGCGCTGAAGGATGAAGTGGAGATGCGCATCCGGTTCATCCAGCAGCAGGATCGTAGCTGGTTGGACGTAGAAGAAGGCTAACAGTAACAAGACCTGGTGGAAGCCGCTGCCCGCGCTGGCGATATCGAGTTTGGGGGCGGGTGCGTCCCCCTTAGTTCGCGGACGATACTCACAGACGATATAGGCTTGCCGGGTGGCCGAGTAGATCGGCGGCAGCAGTGTGTAACCAAACAGATCCTCGATGTCCTTGACCAGCGCCATCCACGGTTTTTCGTCCGCTTGCCGCCACAGATCCCACAGCAGATTGCGCACGATCTCACCGGGTCGCCCTTGTCCGATCAAGCGATCCCGCATACCTGGGTCTCTAAATGGCTCTTCGGTTTCCAACCCAGAAAAGGGCGGGATGTGGACCACCCTTATCTGCCTGGCTTCGGCTGGAATCAGCGGACTGGGGCCATCTGGATTGGAGGGATCAACTGGTCGCGCGTAAGCGAGCTTTCGATTAGCATAGAGAAACTCGATCGCCAGCACCCAGTCTTCTCCAGATACGCCCCTTCCCTTCACCGCAATGACAATGGGGCGCGCCTTCGAGGTTTGCTTGCCTTCTCCAGTGCGATGAGCATCAGCCGTGCGGCGATTGCGCCAAAGCAGATTCATCTCACGGACGGGCACGGCGGTGAACTCGTCCACGGTCAGGTATGATCTCGTAGCGGTTCCAGCCAGCAGGCGCAGGCCGCTGGGGAAACCATGGCTTTGTGGGCCAGGTTCCAGGCAGCAAGCGCCCGTGCAGGGAAAGGCCATGCCTAACGCCGAAAAATGTCGCTTGGCTTCCCCAGTTCACCGCACACCCATCGCAAGATGTAAGTCAATGACCTCATCCGCCTCGAAGCGTTTGAAATGGCTGATGCGAACTTCCTGGATCATGGTTCCACCTCCACTGTGAGCGCCCTGGTCGCCGCGGAGACGTTGCATTGCAACGTCTCAACATGCCAATCACCTGCCTGCGGCCGGGTGAGTCAGGCAAATTATACCCCACAGCCTATGTTGCGGCAAAGCGGCGATTTCCGTGCCGCAGTGCATCCCCTGCACCGGGCTTGATCGAGCAGGCGAAAGCGGCTATAATGGCGCCTGTGACCGAAAGCGCAGGAGGCTTGAAACGGGGGGGGGCGAAGCAGGGCGCATGTCGTACAGTAAACGAAGGGACAGGCCAACCATCGGGGTCGTGGCCGGCTGGCAATACTACTGGACGGCTACGCCGCTCAGCTATCTGAACCCGATTTACCGCGGCGTCCGTCAGGCGGCAGCGGACCTGGGCTGCAACCTCCTGTTGGGCTGCGGCATGGGCGCGTCGGCCGCGTCGTCCGATCCTCTCTGCCCCGCCTGGCCGTTCCCGTCCTCTGACAATGACTTCGTTCCCATCGGCCCCTGGAACACCGATGGACTCATCGTCATCAATCCGCTGCACACGAAGGCGCGCTCGGCCGATCTGCAGGCCGTGATCGCGGCCGGCCATCCGGTCATCTTTGTTGCGGCCGGCGAAGAAGGCCCAACCATTGCCGCGGATAACGCGGCGGGCATTCGCGAAGCCGTCCAGCACTTCATTGAACACAGTACACACAACACACACGGTCATCGGCGCATCGCCTTCATTGCCTTCATTGCCGGCAGTCCAGAGGACATGGCGGGCGACACCGGCGCGCGGCTGCGGGCCTATCGGTTGGCGCTCGATGAGTTCGGGCTGACCGGCGACGAACGTCTCGTGGCCTACGGCCGGCACATTTTCAGCGGCGGTCACGCGGCGATGCAGCAAATCCTGGCAACCGGCGCGCCGTTCACGGCCGTCCTGGCCAGCAATGATGAATCTGCGTTGGGCGCCATGCAGGCGCTGGCCGAGATCGGAATTCGAGTGCCGCAGGATGTCGCCGTCATCGGCTTCGATGATCGGCCGGAGAGCGCAGTGCAGAAACCCGCGCTGACCAGCGTGGCCGTGTCGTTGTTCGAGATGGGCTACCAGGCGGTGACGCAGGTCCTTCGTCAGTGTCAGGGCGAGCCGCCGCCTGCTGAGCCGGTCAAGGTAGCCACCCATCTCGTGCTGCGGGAATCGTGCGGTTGCAGCAGCAGGGACGCGGCGCCCCGGCGCACGATCGCCGTGGAGCCGGAGCAACTCCAACTGGCGCGGCGGCGCCTGGTGGAGGCTTTCATGGCCAGTGTCGAGCGGGATGATCCCGCGGTGCTGCGCGAGGCCGTGGACGCGATCCTGCAGCAGGTCGCACAAGGGTGGGACGATGCGGCGATCTGGCAGACCGCTCTTTCTGTTGTGAACGATGATCTGCCTGATCTGGCAGCGCGCTGGCAACGCGGAGACGTTGCGCACGCCCGGCTGGAAGAGGCCCGCGGCCTCATCGCGGCCAGCACCTGGCGGCGGCACCGGCAAATCATGGTGGAACAGCGTTGGATTGCTGACCGCGTCGGCGTCCTGACCGCGGACCTGCAGGCTGCGCTCGATGAGTCGCAGATTTATGATGCGCTGGCGCGCCACCTGCCTGGAATGGGGATCGAATTTGCCGCGGTGGCGCTGTTCGAGCCTGAGGGTGACGATCTGGTGGCCTGGTGTCAACTGCGCACCATCAAACCGCCCGGCCAGGCCGTCGTTCGTTCCCCCTGCCGGCAGTTCCCGCCCGCAGACATGCTCCCTGCCGACCGGCCGTTCAGCCTGGCGCTGGTGCCGTTGGTCAATCCGCGCGGCCGCCTGGGCTTTGTGGCCTTCGACGCCCATCAGCTCGACCTTTACGGCGCGATCGTCCAGCAACTGGCGGCTGCGCTCAACACCGCGCAGTTGTATCGCGAGGCCACCGAGGGTCGTCGCCTGGCCGAGGAAGCAAACCGGATGAAGAGCCGCTTCCTCTCGACCGTCAGCCATGAACTGCGCACGCCTCTCAACCTGATCGTTGGCCTGGGCGAAATCCTGCTGCGCGACAGCGATCAGGGCGTGTCGCCGCTGCCGTTGACGGCACGTAACGATATCGAGCGCCTGAACGCCAATGCCCAGCACCTGGGCCGCCTGATCGGGGACGTGCTGGACCTGGCCAGCAGCGACGCGGGGCAACTGCGGCTGACCAATCAGTTTGTAGACTTGGGACAGGTCCTGCACACCGTGACGGAGACCGGCCGCCGGCTGGCGGCGGACAAAGGGCTGGGCTGGCGCGCCGCGCTGCCGGCGTCGGGGCCGTGGGTCTGGGGCGACCGCACGCGCCTGGCACAGGTGGCGCTGAACCTGATCAGCAATGCCATCAAATTTACGGCGCGTGGCGAAGTCTGCCTGACGTTGGAGGCCGATGGTCGGTCCGTCACGGTCAGCGTGCGCGACACGGGGTTGGGCATTGCTCTGGAGGAGCAGGGCGCGATCTTCACTGACTTCCGCCGGTCGGAGCGCAGCATCATCCGCGGCTACGGCGGTCTGGGGCTGGGGCTAACGATCTGCCGGCGCCTGATCGAGCTGCATGGCGGCGCGATCAGCGTGCATTCGACCGGTCAGGAAGGGGCCGGCTCGACCTTCTACTTCACCCTGCCCACCGTCGAGCCGCCGACGGTGCAGGCCTCGCTCCCAACGCCGGCGATAATGGCGGGTGAGGGGGGCGTGCTGGTGCTCACGGCATCGCCAGATTCGAGCGAGCGCCTGCGCAGGCATCTGCAGCAGCGGGGGTTCGAGGTGCAGATGGCGCTGCTGGACCAACCGGCGAGCTGGCAGTCCCAAATTCTGACGGCGCTGCCGACTGCTGTAGTGCTGGATGTGACCAGCGGGTCGGATCAGGCCTGGCATGTGTTGAAGATGCTCAAGGCCGGCGCAAGCACGCGCGGGATTCCGGTGCTGTTCTACGCGCTGGCGCAGGACAGCGGCGCGGTGCTGGAACTGGACTACCTCACCAAGCCCATCGAACTGGCCGAGCTGACACGCGCACTCGATCAGCATTGGCTGCCGCCAGACAATCCATCCGCCGCCGAATCGCAGCGCGCGTTCCTGGTGGTTGATGACGACACGGACACGCTGGAGATGCATGCGCGCATCGTCCAACGGCATTCGGCTTCGCATCGGGTATACAAGGCGCATAACGGACTCGAGGCGCTGGACATCCTGCGGCGCGAACGCGTTGACCTGGTGCTGCTCGATCTGATGATGCCGGAGATGGACGGTTTCGCCGTGCTGGAGGCGATGCGTGACCGCGAAGCCACGGCCGCCATTCCCGTGATCGTGGTCACCGGTCAAACGCTGACCGAGTCGGAAATGGCCCGGCTGAACATTGGGGTGACGAGCGTGCTGAGCAAGGGGGTGTTCAACCTCAAAGAAACGCTGGCCCACCTGGACGCCGCGCTGACGCGCCGGCGTGCGTTGAGCGGCGAAGCGCAGCGGCTGGTGCGCCAGGCCATGGCCTATCTCCAGGAACACTACGCGGAGCCGATTTCGCGCCAGGACATTGCAGATCACGTCGGCCTGAGCGATGACTATCTCACCAGTTGCTTCCACAAAGAATTGGGGCTGACGCCAGTGGTATACCTCAACCGCTACCGTGTGCAGCAGGCCAGGCAGCTCCTGAAGCACACCCACAAGAGCATCACCGAGATTGCGCTGGACGTGGGCTTTTCCAACAGCAGCTATTTCAGCCGCATCTTCCGCCGCGAGACCGGCCGGTCACCTGAGGCGTATCGGCCTAGGTACTGCTGGGGGAGTGCAGCCGTAGAGACGTTGCAATGCAACGTCTGCGCCCCTGCGGGTGGGATCATTGACTTGATCCCACCCGCAGGGGCGGTTTGTTTTTTTCTACTTCTCGGAAAAATGCGCATTCTGCACGCTTTTGGGCAAGCCCGCGCGTGCCAAACTGAGTAGACTGATGTTCAGTCAGAGTTGGTCAGTGATGGAAGCGGCGCCGACATGCCGTGCAAAAGGGCACGCCTGGCGCTCGCCGCTCGTTTTGATCAACCCCCGGTCAGCCACATTCAGAAAGAGAAGCATTCAGAAAGAGAAGCATTCAGAAGGAGAAGATCGTAATGTCCAAGAAAATCCTAACCCTCGTTAGCATGATCCTCGTGCTAACCACACTGTTGACGGCGTGCGGCGGTGCAGCCACACCGGCGCCTGCCACGACCCAGGCTCCCACCGAGCCGACGAAGGCTCCCGAAGCCGCCAATGTCACCCTCAAAGTTCTTGTCCACCAGAACCCTCCCATGGTGGATTTCATGAACGCCTTCAACGAGAAGTTCCACGCCAAGTATCCCAACATCACCATTGACATGTCGGTGGTGAATGCCAATGACCTGAGCACGGTCACCCAGACCCGCCTGGCTGCCAACGATGTGGATGTCGTGGACATGTTCGGCTTTGCCAATGCGTCCCAGGCCTACATGAAGAACGTGACACCGCCCAACTGGCAGACCCTGATTGAAGCTGGCCTGTTGATGGACCTGACCGACCAGCCGTTCGTCAAGAACTACGATGCGTCGGCGATCAAGGATGCCGGTTCTTACAACGGCAAGGTTTATGAAGTCAACCTCGGCCGCGTTTCCTACAGCGGCATCTACTACAACAAGGACATGTTCACCGCGAATAACGTCAAAGTCCCCACGACGTGGGGTGAGCTTGTGACGGCCTGCGAGACGTTCAAGAAGGCGAATGTTCCCTGCATGACCGCCGGCGGTAAAGACGGCTGGCCCATCTTCGTGGGCGCGTACGGCCTGATCGGCGCCATTTATCCCGACCAGGCGGCCCTGGTCGAAGGCCTGTGGACCGGCAAGATCAAATGGAACGACGCCAAGTCCCTCGATATGTGGACGAAGATGAAGACTTACACCCAGGACATGATGGAAACTGGCGCCAGCGGCATTGCGGGCGATGCGGCGCCTGGCCGCTTTGCCTCGGGTGCGGTCGCCATGTTCCCAGGCGGCACCTGGTATGCCTCTGCCATTGACACGGCGCAGCCGACCTTCAAGTGGGGCTATATCCCGTTCCCTGGCAGCGATAACGCCGACGATAATAAGTACCTGTTCGGAAAGTATGATCAGGGTTGGGCCATTGCCGCCAATACCGCTAACAAGGACGCCTCCTTGAAATACCTGACCGAGTTCTCTGACTCGGCGAACTACCAGGCCTTTGCCAACGCGGTTGGCTTCATCCCCACCCAGCCAAGCGCCACCCTGAATACGCAGATCGGCACGGAAGTCGCACCCTATCTCGCCAACTTCCGCGTCGGTTACGAGCAGTACTGGACCGCACCGAAGGGCGCTGGTCAATATGCCAACCCGTATGCTTCGTACTTCAAGCCGTTCGGCACCTATGACAACCCCCAAGAACTCGCTGACAAGGTGCAAGCAGACCTTCAATCCGGGTTAGACGCGAACCAGTAGCCAACTGCCTGTTGTCCCATGTAGGCTTCTCGCCCCTGGGGCGAGAAGCCTACCCTGTAACATTCAGAACCGAGGCATACTATGGTCAACTATCACTTCGGTCGCGGCCGGGCCAGATGGACACCCTACCTCCTGCTTCTGCCAGGAATCCTTTTTTACGTGCTTATTAGCCTGGGGCCATCCCTTGCCACCGCCGCGTACTCGTTTACCGATGCGACCGGCATCAAAGGGGCTCCGATCCACTGGGTTGGGCTGGCAAACTTCAAAGAGTTCCTCTTCATGGGCCAGGCGTCGCGCGACAACTATGACGCCCTGGGCCGGACGCTGCTGTTTTGTTTCTTTGTGACCAGCATCCAATTTGTACTTGGCCTGGTCGTTGCGCTTCTCGTCAATCAGCGGTTGAAGGGCGTCAATTTCTTCCGCACGCTCTACTTTCTGCCTGTGATCCTGGGCGCAGTGATCCAGGGCTTGATCTGGTCGCTCTTCCTCTACCCACTGGGTGGCCCCGCTGCCAGACTGCTGGCATCGCTCGGTCTACATTCTGAATTCTTTGGTGGGCAGCCCAGCGAAGCCTTCGCCTGGGTCATCGCCGTGCAAATCTGGGCCAACCTGGGCACCACGATGATGATCTTCATCTCCGGTCTGCAGACCATCCCGGAAGAGCTGTACGAGGCGGCTCGCATTGATGGCGCCAGCTCATGGCGGGTCTTCAAAGAGGTCGTGTGGCCCTTGTTGACGCCGGTTGTCAACACCAATCTGCTCCTGAATATCATCGGCTCGCTGCAGGCGTGGCAGCTATTCCTGGTCCTCCTCGGTTACCGAAACGGGACCCAAGTCCTGGGCTATCTGATTTTCGCCCAGGGTTTCGGTCAGACATCGGGGAGCACCTCAAGCGCATTCCGGCAAGGCTATGCCGCGGCCGCTTCGATCGTTCTGTTCTTCCTGGTTTTGGTCATCGGCATGACTGTGCAGACTATTCTGCGGCGTAGAGAAGAGAGGATACTGGGATGAACATCATGACCGCCAAACCTGCGTCCAAGCAGACGTTCAAATCGAGTCGCACTGACTGGGGGCGCATCGGCGCGTATGCGGCCCTGGTGTTCTTTGCCATCATCTACCTCGGCCCCTTGCTCATGCTAATCAACACGTCCTTGAAGACTCTGCCGGAGTTCATGAAGAATGCGACCTCGCTTTCCACTTCATTTAACTTCAAGAACTTCGCCGACGCATGGACCAAGGCCAGCTTCCCTCGCTACCTGACGAATACGCTGATCTATACGCTGTCTGCCACGACTATCTACATCGCTACAGCGGTCTTCGTTGCGTTCCCAATCTCGCGCGGTTATGTCAAAGGGTCCAAGCTCCTGCTCACCCTGTTCGTGATCGCTCTGTTCTTGCCCGTGGCGTTGATCCCTCAGTTTCAGTTGATGTTGAGCGTCGGGCTGTACAACAATCCTATCGGGTACATCATGCTGTTCCTGGTCAACCCGATCGGGATCGTCATCCTGGTCAACTACATCAAGACCCTGCCTAAGGAACTGGATGAGGCGGCTGCCATAGATGGCTGCAGCTACTTCCGTTTCGTGACCACGGTGGTCTTTCCCCTGATTCAGCCCGCGGTCGCGACGGTCGCCGTGCTGCACGCCATCGGCATCTGGAACGAGCTGATCCTGCCGACGATCTATCTGACCAACAAGAACTACTATCCCATCACACGCGGCCTGATCGTGTTCCAGGGCGTCTACGGCAGCAACTGGCCCACGCTGGCGGCCGCCGTGCTGATCATGACGCTGCCAATGGTGATCATCTTCCTGGTGCTGCAGCGCTACATCGTGTCGGGCTTGACGCAGGGCGCGGTCAAGGGCTGAGCGGATCGCATCGGATGCGAGCCACTGGAGACGGAAGCTCGATCATGACTTCTCAGAAATGGACGCTCGCCTGGCATGATGAATTCGATGGCCCGGCAATAGATCGTACTCGCTGGCACGTCGAAGATCGCTACACGGGCGAGAGCAATGCCGAAATGGAGATCTACACCGATCGGCCCGAGAACATCCGCCTCCAAAACGGCATACTGGTCATCGAAGCACGGCAGGAAACCTACGCGGGTTTCCACTACACGTCCGGTCGCCTGACAACCAAGGGTCTATGCTCCTGGACCTACGGTCGTTTCGAGGCTCGCATCAAGATTCCATTGGGGCAAGGCTTGTGGCCGGCTTTTTGGCTGCTAGGCGACAACATCTCGCACAGGGGTTGGCCAGCGTGCGGCGAGATTGACATCATGGAGAACATCGGCCGGACGCCGGCTGCTGCGCGGGGCACAATCCACGGGCCGGGCTACAGTGGCGACGATGGGATATGGTCAGATTACATCCTGGCGGAAGGCCGGTTCGCAGACGATTTTCACATCTTCGCGATCGAGTGGGAACCGGGCCAGGTCCGCTGGTATGTGGATGGCAACCTCTTTAGTACGCGCAGGCCGCAGGATGTCGGCGGAGAATGGGTGTTCGAGCATCCATTCTTCATCATCCTGAATCTGGCAGTGGGCGGTTACTGGCCAGGCTATCCAGATGAGACCACGGTCTTTCCACAAAGGTTGTTCGTGGACTACGTGCGGGTCTTTCAGCGATGAAATGTAACTGCTCAGCCAGGCACAGTGAGAATGGTCTCGATAACGCCCGGAGTGCCCCCTGAGCAGTTACGATGAAATCGGGTATCGGAGGGGGATGATGATGAGGACGACGCACATATTGCGCCCACTGCTGCTTGCCACTGCCCTGGCTGTGATTCTGACGGCCTGCGGCGGCGCGACCCCCATTCCGGCGCCGCCGGGCATGGCGCTGATCTGGCACGATGAATTCGAGGGCAATGCGATTGACAAGGCGAACTGGACCTACGACCTCGGCGGCGGCGGCTGGGGCAACGGCGAGGCGGAGTTCTACAGCGCCCGGCCGGAAAACGCCCGCCTCGAAAACGGGCTGCTGTTGATCGAAGCCCGGCAGGAGAAATACGAAGGCTCCTACTACACCTCAGCGCGGCTGAAAACCCAGGGGCTGCAGGAATTCCAGTATGGCCGGATCGAGGCGCGCATCAAGGTGCCCAGCGGCGCGGGGCTGTGGCCGGCGTTCTGGATGCTGGGCGCAAATTTCACCGGCTCGAACTGGCCCGATTGCGGCGAGATTGACATCATGGAGTACGTCGGCCGCGAGCCTGACCTGGTCATTGGCACCGCACATGGGCCGGGCTACTCCGGCGCCTTGGGGATGAGCCAGTGGAACCGCCAAAAATACAACATCGCCGACGACTTCCACACCTTCGCCATCGAGTGGCAGGCCGACCAGATTGATTGGTATTACGATGGCGCTAAGTATTACACGCTCACTCGCGCCGATGTCGGCGACCGGAAATGGGTCTTCGACCAGCCCTTCTTCATCATCCTCAACCTGGCCGTGGGCGGCACCCTGGGTGGCGTCATCGGTCTCGACACCGCCTTCCCCGCGCAGTTGCAAGTGGACTACGTACGCGTATTCCAGGCTTCGACCCCATAAACCCCGTCGTTACGTTTGAAAGCAGGAACCGAATAGGAACCGAAAATGAAAAATCAAAGATGGCTCATTGTTGTTTTGCTCATCGCAGGCATTGTGTCACAATTCGCAATGCATTCGTCATTCGCTGCCCCGACAACTGCCGCGGGACAGCCAGCCTCGGTCAGCTGGTCGCCCATCACGTTCGATGACCCGGCGATCACCTACACACTCACGGACTTCGGCGGCACCAGTTCGAGCGTGGTCCTCGATCCCGCGGGCGGCGCCAACAAGGTAGCGAAGATCATCAAGACGCTGGCTGCCGAGTTGTGGGCCGGCACCACGATCTCAACCGGGCCGAACTTCTCGGTGCCTCAAATCCCGTTCTCGGCAACGGATACGATCATGACCATGCGCGTCTGGGCGCCGGCCGCCGGCATCCCGATCCGGCTGAAGGTGGAAGACGCGGCCGACCCGACCAAGAGCTGCGAAACCGAGGCGGTCACCACGGTGGCCAATGCCTGGGAGACCCTGACCTTCAACTTCGCCAACCAGGCCCCCGGCACAGCGGCCCTGAACCTGGCGTACACCTACAACAAGGTATCGGTGTTTCCCAACTTCGGCTTGACCGGCGCCCAGATCGGCGCTGACACGACCTACTACTTCGACGACCTGACCTTCGCGGCGTCAACACCCACGACGCCGACGCCGACGCCTCCACCGGCCAGCTGGTCGCCCATCACGTTCGATGACCCGGCGATCACCTACACGCTGACGGACTTCGGCGGCACCAGTTCGAGCGTGGTCCTCGATCCCGCGGGCGGCGCCAACAAGGTAGCGAAGATCATCAAGACGCTGGCTGCCGAGTTGTGGGCCGGCACCACGATCTCGACCGGGCCGAACTTCTCGGTGCCTCAAATTCCGTTCTCGGCGACGGCCACGACCATGACGATGCGCGTCTGGGCGCCGGCCGCCGGCATCCCGATCCGGCTGAAGGTGGAAGACGCGGCCGACCCGACCAAGAGCTGCGAAACCGAGGCGGTCACCACGGTGGCCAATGCCTGGGAGACCCTGACCTTCAACTTCGCCAACCAGGCCCCCGGCACAGCGGCCCTGAACCTGGCGTACACCTACAACAAGGTATCGGTGTTCCCCAACTTCGGTTTGACCGGCGCCCAGATCGGCGCTGACACGACCTACTACTTCGACGACCTAACCTTCGCGGCGTCAACACCCACGACGCCGACGCCCACGCCGCCGACGCCTCCACCGGCCAGCTGGTCGCCCATCACGTTCGATGACCCGGCGATCACCTACACGCTGACGGACTTCGGCGGCACCAGTTCGAGCGTGGTCCTCGATCCCGCGGGCGGCGCCAACAAGGTAGCGAAGATCATCAAGACGCTGGCTGCCGAGCTGTGGGCCGGCACCACGATCTCGACCGGGCCGAACTTCTCGGTGCCTCAAATCCCGTTTTCGGCGACGGCCACGACCATGACGATGCGCGTCTGGGCGCCGGCCGCGGGCATCCCGATCCGGCTGAAGGTGGAAGACGCGGCCGACCCGACGAAGAGCTGCGAAACCGAGGCGATCACCACGGTGGCTAATGCCTGGGAGACCCTGACTTTCAACTTCGCCAACCAGGCCCCCGGCACAGCGGCCCTGAACCTGGCGTACACCTACAACAAGGTATCGGTGTTCCCCAACTTCGGTTTGACCGGCGCCCAGATCGGCGCTGACACGACCTACTACTTCGACGATCTGACCTTCGCAGGGTCAACACCCACGACGCCGACGCCTACGCCGACGCCGACGCCTCCACCGGCCAGCTGGTCGCCCATCACGTTCGATGACCCGGCGATCACCTACACGCTGACAGACTTCGGCGGCACCAGTTCGAGCGTGGTCCTCGATCCCGCGGGCGGCGCCAACAAGGTAGCGAAGATCATCAAGACGCTGGCTGCCGAGTTGTGGGCCGGCACCACGATCTCGACCGGGCCGAACTTCTCGGTGCCTCAAATCCCGTTTTCGGCGACGGCCACGACCATGACGATGCGCGTCTGGGCGCCGGCCGCGGGCATCCCGATTCGGCTGAAGGTGGAAGACGCGGCCGACCCGACGAGGAGCTGCGAAACCGAGGCGGTCACGACACTGGCCAATGCCTGGGAGACCCTGACCTTCAACTTCGCCAACCCGGCCCCCGGCACAGCGGCCCTGAACCTGGCATACACCTACAACAAGGTATCGGTGTTCCCCAACTTCGGTTTGACCGGCGCCCAGATCGGCGCTGACACGACCTACTACTTCGACGACCTGACCTTCGGCAGCAACAATGTCCCGCCCGTCAACGGCAAATCGGTCATTGTAGATGACTTCGAGGATGGGCTGCTGCCGTCCGGCACTGACCCCAACGGAATCGGCGTCGGCTTCATCACCTGGAACCACCCCGCGGCCAGCGCGGCCATTACGATTACGGACAGTCCGCCCGCGCCGGTGCCAGGAGCCGTGGCCGGCAACAAGGTGCTGCGCGAGGCGCTGACCATCGGCGGCGGGCAGTGGGCCGGCTACACGCACGCGTTCACCAATGCCGCGGCCAATCAGTGGCTCACCCAGGACTGGAGCACGTACGAAGGCGTGAGCCTGTGGCTCTACGGCAACAACACCGGCGGCGCGCTGTTCGTGGATGTCATGGACAACCGCAACCCCGGCTCGACGACCGACGACGCCGAGCGCTGGAGCGCTGATATTCCCGACGACTTCGCGGGCTGGCGCTTCTTCCAGTTCGCCTGGGGCGACTTCCACCGCAAGGATATTGGCAACGGCGCGCCCAACGACGGCTTTGGCCGCACCGAGATTCACGGCTACGCCATCGGCGGCTACGGCTCGGTCCCCATGGGCGCCCAGGTCTACTACGTGGACGATGTCGGCGTGATCGTACGCACCACGGCCATTGATGACTTCGAGGATGGGCTGCTGCCGTCCGGCACGGACCCCAACGGAATCGGCGTCGGCTTCATCACCTGGAACCACCCCGCGGCCAGCGCGGCCATTACGATTACGGACAGTCCGCCCGCGCCGGTGCCAGGGGCCGTGGCCGGCAACAAGGTGCTGCGCGAGGCGCTGACCATCGGCGGCGGGCAGTGGGCCGGCTACACGCACGCGTTCACCAATGCCGCGGCCAATCAGTGGCTCACCCAGGACTGGAGCACCTACGAAGGGTTGTGCCTGTGGCTCTACGGCAACAACACCGGCGGCACGCTGTTCGTGGATGTCATGGACAACCGCAACCCCGGCTCGACGACCGACGACGCCGAGCGCTGGAGCGCTGATATTCCCGACGACTTCGCGGGCTGGCGCTTCTTCCAGTTCGCCTGGGGCGACTTCCACCGCAAGGACATCGGCAACGGCGCGCCCAACGACGGCTTTGGCCGCACCGAGATTCACGGCTACGCCATCGGCGGCTACGGCTCGGTCCCCATGGGCGCCCAGGTCTACTACGTGGATGATGTGACGATCTTCGGCAACACCGGCAGCGCCGCGGCGCCTCTGCAGGCGCAGTTCGGCCTGACGACCTACGAAGCAGCAGAAGGCGCGGCAGCCGTTATCAACATAACGCTCAGCGTGCCGCCGACTCAAACCGTCACAGTAACCTACCGCACGGCCGAGGCCTACGCCCGGCCCGACCGCAACTTCGTGCCGATCAGCGGCACGGTTACTTTTGCTCCCGGCGACACCGAGAAAACCTTTACCGTGCAAACCCTCGATGACGGCAAACCCTCCGGCGACCAGCAGGTCATGCTGAATCTCACCAGCGTCACCAACGCCGACTTTGGGTACCGGCGCCGTGCGCTGCTCACCATCACCGATACCGATGCCGCCAATCCAGCCATGGTGGACGACTTCGAGGGGCATCACCCCTTCCAGTCCGATGGCCGCGTCAGGCTGACGATCAGAGATATCCCCGCGGGCAGCCCGCTGGCCTTGCCTGGCCAGGGGCCGTATGAGCAAGTGCTGAAGATCAGCGTGCCCGCCCCACTTGAGGCGACCAACACGGCCAGCATCACCCGCACCTTTGCCGCCGGCCAGAACTGGAGCGGCTTCGGCAACCTCGCATTCTGGTTCTACGGCGCCGACAGCGGCGTCCCGGTCAAGGTACACCTGCTGGACAACCAGGCGCCGACCCTGCCGCCGCCCAGCCAATGGGTGATGGCCTGGAGCGACGAATTCAACGACCCCGCGGGATCGCCGCCCGATGCCAACGCCTGGGGCTACGAGATTGGCGACGGCACCATGAACGGCATTCCGGGTTGGGGCAATAGCGAGGAGGAGTTCTATTCCGACAGCCCCGACAACGTGGCCCTGGACGGCAACGGCAACCTCCGGCTCCGGCTCCTGGCGCTCGATCCCGCCACCACCGACAAGGTCTGCTGGTACGGCCCGTGCAAATACACCTCGGCGCGGCTGCTCACCAAGAATCGCACCGAATTCCGCTATGGCCGCATCGAGGCTCGCGTCCAGGTGCCGCCGGGCGAGTCCGGCCTCTGGCCCGCCTTCTGGAGCCTGGGCACCAACATTGACCAGGTTGGCTGGCCGCAAGCCGGCGAGATTGACATCATGGAGTATGTCAGCCGCGTGCCGACCCAAATCTTCGGTACGATTCATGGTCCAGGCTACTCCGGCGGCAGCGCGTATGGCAATTCCTACGACTTTGGCGCACCCGTCGCGGCCACCTATCACACCTATGCCGTGGAATGGGCGCCCGACGAGATTCACTGGTTCGTGGATGGCATCAACTATCACAACGCCGTCCCGGCCAACGTGGCCCCCAACGAGTGGGTTTTCAACCATCCCTTCTATCTACTGTTCAACCTGGCGATCGGCGGCAACTTCGGCGGCGCGATCTCGCCCAACCTGACCTTCCCGCAGGACATGCTGGTGGACTACGTGCGGGTCTACCAGGCGGCGGACACAGCCGAGCGCTTCGAGGCAACGTTCGTGGACAACAGCGCGGGCTGGCGCTTGGTCAGCCTCCCGTTCTCGACCTTCACGCGCAGCGCGGTGCAGCCAGCCGGCGCACCAAACGACGGCCTGACGCTGACCAACATGACAGGCTATGGTTTCGATCTGCAGGTTGGCCAGAATGCAGCCCCAGACAGCCGCACCTTCCACCTCGACCAGGTGCATCTCACCATCACCGCGCCGACGGCGGTGACCATTGCCGAAGCCAGCGGCAGTCGGACTCAGCCGGCTCCGTGGCAACCCCTGGCGGCCGCGATGACGGTCCTGACGCTGCTTGCCGCAGCCCTCGCCGTGCGGCGACGGCGCCTCGCTTAGATCTTTCGACGCCAGGCGCCGGGCTGCATGTCACCATGCGACCCGGCGTCTGGCTGCCATCCCCTCTTGCAAACCAAATGCCATCTGAAATGCTACCATGATGCACTTGCGACACTTTTGCACGGCCCAGAACACCTCCTACGCGACGTATGTTCTCAGGACTAAGTGAATTCACTCATGAAATCATACCATTTCGATCCTCTCGACCGTTTCGTCATTGAAGACTACGACGCATTTCCCCCGTTTGCCAGTTTCCTGCCGGGTATTGCCGGTCCCCTGGGCATTCCCCTGTGGGCATTCTATGTCAACCGCGGCCAGGCCATCGCCGGTTTCGGCGTCGAGAGCAAAGACACGCCGATCATGGAATTCCAATCGGCGAACAAGGCCTATCAGACCGTGGCGTACACCGGGTTCCGCACGTTTATCAAAGTGGGGGGAAAAGTGGGGGCGGCGGCGGATGGGTTCTACGAACCGTTCTCAGCCGCCGCCCGCCCCGCGTTAGCCCGGCGCATGTTCATCGGCGCCAGCGAGATCGAGCTGGAAGAAACCCATGCCGGCCACGGCTTGCAGGTCAACGTTCGCTACTTCACCCTGCCGGGGGAAAACTTCGCCGCCCTGGTGCGCCAGGCAACGGTGCGCAACACGGCCGGGCGCGCTGTCTCCCTGGAAATCGTGGACGGACTGCCCATCATCATCCCCTACGGGCTTGACGACATGATGCTCAAGCGGATCGGCCGCACGGCCGAGGCCTGGATGGCGGTCTTCAACCTGGAGACTGGCGTCCCCTTCTACCGCGTGCAGGCCAGCGTAGGCGATGAGGCCGAGGTGGAGGCGATCGAGAGGGGCCACTTCTACCTCGCCACCGCCGAGGGAACGGACCCGCCGGGCCTGACGACCATCGTTGACCCGGCCCTCATCTTTGGCGAGAACACCGCCCTCAGCTACCCCGACCATTTTCTGTCACACACGCTGGCCGAGCTGCGGGCCATGCCGCAAACGACCGTTTGCCGGACACCGTGTGGATTTGCCGGCGTATCCACGCGGCTGGCGCCGGGCGAAAGCCTGACCATCAACGCCATCATCGGCCACGTCGCTGATGTACACATCATCAACCAGGCGCGTAGCCGGCTGGCCGATCCGGCCGTCATCGCCGCCAGGCGCGCCGAAGCGTTGGCGCTGATCGCCGCGCTGACCGATCCCATGGCGACACTATCAGGCGACCCACGCTTCGACGCCTACTGCCGCCAGTGCCTGCTGGACAACATCCTGCGCGGCGGTTGGCCGGTGCAATTGGGCGGACACATCTATCATCTGTACGGCCGCCGTCACGGCGACCTGGAGCGCGATTACAACGCGTTCCATCTACCGGCGGAGTTCTATTCGCAGGGCAACGCCAGCTACCGCGATGTCAATCAGAACCGGCGCTGCGACGTGCTGCTCAACCCCGCGGTCGGCGACGCGGAGGTGCTGGCCTTCCTGGGCTTGATCCAGGCCGATGGCTACAACCCACTGACCGTGCTGGGCAGTCGCTTCGTCGTCCCGCCGGAGCGCCAGGCGGCCGTTCTGACCCTGGTTGACCGGCCGGAAGCGCTGCGCCCGCTGCTCACCCGCCCCTTCACGCCCGGCCACCTGCTGAAAGTCGTGCTGGACCAGGGCATCGGTCTGGCTGTGGCGCCCGCGGCTTTTGTCGAAGCGGTCATGGCCCAGGCCGATTGGAGCTTCGAGGCGGAATTTGGGGAAGGGTACTGGATTGATCACTGGTTCTACAACCTCGACCTGCTGGATGCCTACCTGGCGGTCTACCCTGATCGCAAGGATGAACTGCTCTTCAGCAGGACCGTGCCCTACGCCCAAAGTGCAGCCTTCGTGCAGCCGCGCGCGCGCAAGTCTGTGCTCGTAGAGGACGGCAGGGTGCGCCAATACGGGGCAGTGGTACAGGACGACGAAGCAGCGCAATTGATGGCCTCGCGACCGACCGCGCAGCGCCTGCTGCACAGCGCGCAGGGGCAGGGCGAGGTCTTCCGCACGACCGTGTTCGGCAAGCTGCTGGGATTGGCGCTGCTCAAGTTCGCCACGCTCGATCCGTTCGGCATGGGGATCGAAATGGAAGCGGGCAAGCCGGGCTGGTGTGATGCGCTCAACGGCCTGCCCGGCCTGTTCGGTTCGTCCATGTCCGAAACGTACGAACTGCTGCGGCTGCTGGATTTCCTGCTGGCGGCACTGGCCGCGCAGGACGGCGCCGCGATCGAATTTCCCGTGGAGCTTTGCGACCTGCAGCGTGAGGTGACCGCGCAGCTCAGCGCGTATCACGCGGCATCCGACGCCGGGCGTGATTTCCGCTACTGGGACGCTGTGGCGAGCGCGCGCGAAACCTATCGCGCCCGCGTCCGCCTGGGCTTCGATGGGCAGACCGAGACGCTCAGGCCCGCCGACCTGGCGCCGATCCTGCAGACATGGCGCAGCAAGGTGCAGCGCGGGATTGCCCAGGCTGAGGCGCTTACCGACGGCGTGCCGCCCACCTACTTCACCTGCGAAGTTACCGACTACGGGCTGCTCACCGATGCAGAGGGGCAGCCGCAGCGCGACCCGCTCGGCCGTCCCCTGGTGCGCGTCACAGGTTTCGCTCAGCAGGGCCTGCCGCTGTTCCTGGAAGGCGCGGTTCATGCCATGCGGCAGCGGACCGACATCGCCAGCGCCCGCGCCCTGCACCGCCACGTGCGCGAGAGCGCGTTGTTCGACCGCAAGCTGGGCATGGTCAAGACCAATGCGCCGCTGGCTGCCTGCTCGCCGGAGATTGGCCGGCTGCGGGCGTTCACACCGGGCTGGCTGGAGAACGAATCTATCTTCATGCACATGGCTTACAAGTATCTGCTGGCGATGCTGCGGGCGGGCCTGCGCGAGGAGTTCTTCACAGACATGCACCGCAGCCTGGCGCCGTTCCTCGATCCGCACATCTACGGACGCAGCCCGCTGGAGAACTCGTCGTTCATCGTCAGCAGCGCGCATCCCGATGCATCGCTGCATGGTCGCGGCTTCGTCGCCCGCCTGACCGGCGCCGCGGTGGAATTCATGAGCATGTGGTCGCTGATGATGGTTGGGCCGCAGCCGTTCTTCGTGCAGGATGGGGAACTGTGCCTGGTGTTCAAGCCCTCCCTGCCGAATTGGCTCTTCCGGCCGGACGGCCGTCTGACTTTTACTTTCCTGGGACAGTGCGTGGTCACTTATCGCAAGCATCAACCCCTGGCCGACAACGCCCAGGTCACCGTCGTGATCCTGCACATGGCCGATGGCGATCAGCTCAGCCTGCCGGGCAGCCTCATCCCAGCCCCCTACGCCGCCAGGATTCGCAATGGCGAGATTCGGCGGATCGAACTGTGTTTGGACTAGGAGTGGAATGGCAAAAACCATGACCGAAGACATGAAAACCGGCTGGCGTTTTATTGACAATGACGGCGCGTTTCGCCTGGACGCGCCGCACCGGACGAGTTACCTCTACTTTCCGCTGGTCAACGAGGCCGGCATGATGTCGGTGGTCACACCAACGCTGCATGGCGACTGCAAGACGGGGCAGAACAGTTTTCTGACCCTCCCGGTTTCGGTCGAAGATCTGCACAACACCCGTTCGGCGCGCAACTTCTGGGTTCGCATCGCCGGGTATGGGCCGTGGTCCGCCACGGGAAACTCCGCCCGGCAACTGGCAGAGGCGGGGGAGGCGGAAAATCAGGACGTTGCGCTGGAAGCCGGGCTGCTGTGGCACAAGGTCATTCGCGAGAGCCGGGCCGCCGGGCTGCGCGCCGAGGTGACGAACTTCGTTCCGGCCAGTTCCGACCAGGTGGAGTTGATGCAGGTCGTGCTGACCAACACCGGCGACAGACCGCTCACGCTGACCCCCACCGCGGCCGTCCCCATCTACGGCCGCTCGGCCGACAACCTGCGCGATCACCGGCACGTCACTTCGCTGCTGCACCGCATCCGCACCGTCCGCCACGGCGTGACCGTGCAGCCGACCCTCACCTTCGACGAGCGCGGTCACCGGCCCAATACGGTCACCTACGCGGTGCTGGGCGCGGAAGGAGACGGCGCGCCGCCGCGCAGTTTTTTCCCCGTGGTCGAGGATTTCATCGGCGAGGGCGGCAACCTGGAATGGCCCGCGGCCGTGGTGCAGCAAGGCATGACCGGCGCGCCTGCGGGAAGCGCCGTAGACGGCTATGAGGCAATCGGCGCGCTGCGCTTCGCCGATGTCACGCTAAGCCCAGGCGAGTCGCGCGCCTACGTGCTGATCCTGGCCGTGGCGGCCGACGGTTTCAAGCAATCCGGAATCGAGGCTTCAGCCGGTATAAATGAACTGGTCCAACGCTACGGCAGCGCGGCCCGTTTCGCCGAATGGCTTGACCGCACGCGCGCGCACTGGCAGGCGAAGGTGGCGCCATTGGCCTTCCACACCGCCGATCCCCGCTTCGATGGTTGGCTGAAGTGGGTGACGGTGCAGCCGTTCCTGCGCCGGTTGTTCGGCAACTCGTTCGTGCCCTATCACGACTACGGCCGCGGGGGCCGCGGCTGGCGCGATCTCTGGCAGGACTGCCTGGCGCTGCTGATGTTGGAGCCGGAGCCGGTGCATGACCTGCTGTTCAGCAGCTTCGCGGGCGTGCGCATGGACGGCAGCAACGCGACCATCATCGGCAGCCGGCCCGGTGAATTTATGGCCGACCGCAACAACATCCCGCGCGTCTGGATGGATCACGGCGCCTGGCCCTACCTGACGACGCGGCTGTACATTGACCGTAGCGGAGACCTGGGCTTTCTGCTCCAGGAGCAGACCTATTTCAAGGACGCGCACATCAACCGCTGTCAGGCGCACGATGAAGCCTGGTCAGCGGAGCAGGGTACGCTGCTGCGCACGCGGCCGGGCGCAATCGCGCGCGGCAGTGTGCTCGAACACCTGTTGGTGCAGCACCTGACCGCGTTCTTCAACGCGGGCGCGGCCGGCAACATCCTGCTGGAAGGCGCCGACTGGAACGATGGCATGGACATGGCCCGCGAGCGGGGAGAAAGCGTGGCGTTCAGCGCGCTCTACGCGGGCAATCTGGCCGACCTGGGCCAGCTCGTGCTGGCGTTGGGCCGGCTGGGCGTGACCGAGGTGCAACTGGCCGCCGAACTGCTGCCGCTGCTCGACACCCTGGCCGAGCCGGTCAATTACGCCGACGTCACGGCCAGGCAGGATCGCCTGCACCGATATTTCGCAACGTGCAGTCACACCATTTCCGGCGACAAGATCAAGGTCAGACCGGCCGACCTGGGCCGCGACCTGGCCGCCAAAGCCGACTGGCTCACGGCCCACCTGCGCCAGCACGAGTGGGTCACCGACCGCGCCGGGTATGGCTGGTTCAACGGCTACTACGACAACGACGGCCAGCGCGTCGAAGGGGATAGTCCGCACGGTGTGCGCATGACGCTGACCGGGCAGGTCTTCGCGCTGATGGGCGGCATCGCCTCCGATACGCAGGCGCAGGCAATCGTTCGTTCTGCCGACCGCTACCTGTACGAACATCGCCTGGGCGGCTACCGCTTGAACACCGATTTTGGCGGGATGCAGTTCAATCTTGGCCGCTGCTTCGGCTTTGCGTTCGGCCACAAGGAAAACGGCGCCATGTTCAGCCACATGGCGGTGATGTACGCCAACGCGCTCTACCGGCGGGGCCTGGTGCGTGATGGCTTCCGCGTCCTGGACGGCATCTACCAGCACTGCGCCGACTTCGCAACTGCCCGCATTTACCCCGGCCTGCCGGAATACATCAGCGAGCGGGGCCGCGGCCTGTACCCGTGGCTCACCGGCTCGGCAAGCTGGTATCTGCTGACGCTGCTGAATGAGGTGTTTGGCGTGCGAGGCGAGTTGGGCGACCTGGTGCTGGCGCCGAAGCTGGTCGCGGCGCAGTTCGATGAGCGGGGGCAGGCGGCTGTGGCCGCGCAGTTTGCAGGGCGCCAGATCGAAATCGTCTACCACAACCCGCGCCGGCTTGAGTTCGGCGCGTATGCGATTCGACGGATTGCCGCGGATGGCGTTGACCTGCCGGGCGCACGCGTAGATCAAGGTGTCCGCATTGCCAGGGAGGTCATCGCCGCCCTGGGCACGCCGGCAGCGCTGCGTCTCGACATAGAGCTTGATGAAGGGTGACATCTGCAAGCAAGAGCGATAGCAGATGTCATCTGACGAGTATTATACTCCTGATATGACGAAGCGAAATCGTAACTATACAGGCGTCCTGCGCACCGTGGAGGTCAACGGCGTGATGCTTGACGAGGGCGGCGCGGTGATCGGCGTGTTGCTGGATGTTCCCGACGCAGCCAGCGGCCTGGCGCCGGTCATGGTGACGTTGCGCTAAGGTTATGGACGATGATTGAGGTGGGCGTCACGTCTGGGGCTGCAGCGCGGTAATCGGCGTAGTGCTGGATGCGCCAGCAGACGTGCGGGAACGGGTCGGATGTGGTATACTGGCCGTGGAGATGTCGAGCTATGACTGAGTACCCATTCGACTCGCAGCCAAGACTGGACGCAGTGGCTATTCGCGAGGTTCTAGCCGGCTACGCGCTGGCAAACAAGGTGATCGAGACGGAACGCCAGGCAATACTGGCGCAGATGAGCCGCGCGGAGGCGCTGGCAATCTGGCGCGATCTGATGAGAGGCTTCAACGAACGCCCTGAGATGCACCGCAACCTCGACCGGCTTGATCTCTGGCAAGTAGAGGGTCTGATCTCTGTTCGGCGCGCACTCGATCTGATGGCAGAGACTAACAAGGCGCCATGAACGAGCAAGAAGCAGCCGCTTGGGAGATACATCAGTTTTTCCGGACTCTGGGACTACCTTACGCAGTGATCG
The DNA here is from genome assembly GCF_016704685.1 of Candidatus Amarolinea dominans. Classification (NCBI taxonomy): domain Bacteria; kingdom Bacillati; phylum Chloroflexota; class Caldilineae; order Caldilineales; family Candidatus Amarolineaceae; genus Candidatus Amarolinea; species Candidatus Amarolinea dominans. Next base: position 36,769 of record NZ_JADIZS010000027.1, on the reverse strand, counting down.
GGGGCATGGCCGTGCAGTGGTGGGGCGAACCTCGTACGACGCAAGATGTGGATCTCACCATCGTTGCTCCTTTGGATCAGCCATCTAGCGTCATCATTCAACAGGTTCTCGACCGCTTCCCGGCCCGCATCGAAAACGCACTGGAGTTCGCCCGACGCAGCAGGGTCATCTTGATCACGGCCAGCAACGGATGCCCGGTAGACATCAGCATGGGTCTATCGTCGAACGCTTTGAACGCCCCTGGAAGCGTATCCACTCGTCGCTGCGCGACACTCCTGGCGGATGGCGGCGTTCGTAACCCGATTGTCCCTTCGGCGTTTGGATCGCTGGCGAGGGCCACCCAGCCGGCAGTTGCGTCGCCACCGGTGTAATCCGTGTCCAAATCCGCCGGCGCGGGTTCGTTCGGCGGCCGAAAGGTTCCGTCCGCGGTAAGCCTGTAGATTCCCGCTGGGCGTCGGCGTGGGTTCCAACAGAGCCGGTTGTGAAGTCAGGAAGGCAGATCGCGAGGCGCATCCGCCCGATGACGTGCGTCCCTGCGACCTGCCAATGCGGTTACGTTTGGATTTCTGTTGTTTGCAACCAGGAGTTGATCGTAGTACAATCTCCCTACTAATTGTACGTAAGATTTGGATGTCAGGAGACCGATGACGATGACTTCGACGATTTCCCGGACAGATCTGGCGCGGCGCACCCGCCAGGCAATCGAGCAGGCGCAGCGTGGGCAGGCCGTTTTCATTGAAAGCTATGGCGCCGAACAGGTCGCGATCGTAGATGTGTTGGATTATCGTCTCCTACGTGCGGCGGCGACCTTTCGCAGCCAAATGTCGGCGCCGGTCAACAATCCTGATTTACCGCCGGCTGGCCTGACAGAGACAGCGGTGCAGGCGCGGGTCGCGGCGGCAGCCGGCGATGTGCAGGAAGCCTGGAACATGATCATCGCTGCCTATCTCGCTGGCGACATCAGTCTGGGCCGGACAGCCACCTTGCTGAACATGTCGCGTTTCGAGTTGTTGGCGCGCTTCAATCGGTTCGGGTTACCAATGCGCATGGGGGCGTTGAGCATCCATGAGGCGCAGGCGGAATACGAAACCATCCAGGGTAAAAACCGGACTTGAGCCATGCCGATGTTCATTCTGGACACCACGATTCTGAGCAACTTTGCCCACATTATGACCCGTAAACTAGACCACATTCTCGTCGTTGATGTCGAAGCCACCTGCTGGCAGGGCGAGCCGCCGCCGGGCCAGAGCAGCGAGATCATCGAGGTTGGGCTGTGCTTGCTGGATGTGGCAACCCTGGCCCGCGTCGAACGTCGCGATATCCTGGTGCGTCCCATCCGTTCGACGATCAGCGCCTTCTGCACAGAGCTGACCACGCTCACGCAGGCCGATGTGGATGGCGGTATTCCTCTGGCGCAGGCCTGCCAGGTGCTCGTGCAGGAGTTTCAGGCGTCCGGCCGGCTGTGGGCCAGCTATGGCGACTACGACCGCCAGCAGTTCACACGCAACTGCGCCGAGTTCGGCATCCCCTATCCCTTTGGGCCGGGACACCTCAACGTCAAGACGCTGCTGGCCGTGGCGTTGGGGCGTAAACGGGAGGTGGGGATGCGTGAGGGGCTGGCAGCGCTGGGTCTGCCCCTGCAAGGCGTTCACCACCGCGCCGGCGACGATGCCTCGAACATCGCCGCCATTCTCGCTGAGGTCCTGAGACGAGCGCGCACCTCGCGCTGACAACACAGTATCGTCGAAGAACCGCCGGGCGGTTTCACCGTCCTTGACAAACGTGTGACCTTGCGGGCCGCCTATCCCTCGACCTCCATCAGCAAGTCAATCAACTCATCGCAGTACGCTTCTACCTGCGCATCGTCCTCTTCGGCAACGGCATGGCGGATGTTGGCGACGGCGCCGGCGATGTCATCGGCAAGCCCGGCGCTCAGGTCGGGCTGCTCCAGCGTCTTCCGCGCCCGATCCAACAGCGCGGCCACGCCGGGATCGAAGGTCTCGTCAGCTTCCATCTCGGTATACGCGGCGGCCAACTTCGCCTGGCTGCGCGCAATGTCGTCGGGGCTGAGCCGCTGCCGGCTGGCTTTGAGCTGCTCGCTGACGCGCTTGCCGCTCTGACGCTCCACGACAGTGACATCCAGGATACCGTTGACGTCGAGCTGGAAGTTGACCGTCACCTCGCTCAAGCCGTCAGCCCGATTGGGCTTGAGACCCTCGATCATGAAATCGCCCAGGAGAACGTTCTGCGAGGCCGTTGGGTTTTCTCCCTGGTAGACGTTGATGCGAATCTGCTCCTGGCCCGGAACGATCGTCGTGAACATCTGGCTCTTCTGCACTGGCACCGTGGTGTTGCGCCGCACCAGGGGGGTGAAAAGATCGGCGTAGAGCCGGCCTCCATAGCCAACCTGGGCGGTCTCGATGCCGAGTGAGTACGGCGTTACGTCCACCAGGATCGCGTCAATTTCCTCGCCGGCGATGATGCCAGCCTGAACGGCCGCGCCCAGCGCAACGGCCGCGTCGGGATCAATCTCGATGTGCGGCTCTTGCCCCATCTGCGCCACGATCAACTCCCAGACGGCCGGGATACGCGTCGAGCCACCCACCAGCAGCACGCGCTCGATATCATTCGGTCGCAGCTTGGCATCCTCCAACGCCTTGCGCACCAACGTGATCGTGCGCCCCAACAGATCGGCGATCAACTCCTCGAATTCGGACCGCTCCACTTCACGTTGGATGTGCAGCGGATAGCCTTTCCGGTCTCGGGTAAGGATGTACTCCAGCTTGATCTCGGCAAAGGGCGCCGAGGAAAGCTCGATCTTGGCCTCCTCCGCCGCGCGCAGCAAGCGTGCCCAGGCCTGATGATGCTGGCGCAAGTCAATGTCGTGCTCCTCGGCAAACTCATCCGCCAGCATCGCGGCCAGACGCTCATCGAAATCATCGCCCCCCAGGAGGTTGTCTCCCGCCGTCGCCAGCACATCCACCACGCCCGAGTGCAGCTCGATGATCGAGACGTCGAACGTACCGCCGCCCAGGTCGTAGACCAGCACCTTCAGATGCTGATCGCCCGCCAGCCCATACCCATAGGCCAACGCCGAAGCGGTCGGCTCGTTGATGATGCGCTCCACCATCAGCCCGGCGATCTCCCCGGCCTCCAGCGTGGCCTGGCGCTGCGTCTCATTGAAGTACGCCGGCACCGTGATCACCGCCCGCCGCACGTCCCCGCCCAGCACAGCCTGCGCCGCCTCCCGCATATCCTTCAGGATGAAAGCCGAAATCTCCTGGGGCGTGTAGGTCTGCCCGGCCATGCCCACCGTTTCGGCCTTGCCCATCTTGCGCTTGATGGAGCGGACGGTGCGTTCGGGCGCAACCACCCATTGGTTGCGTGCCGGGGTGCCCACCACGACCTCGCCGCTCGGCGCAATGCCCACGACCGACGGTAGGAGCCGTTCGCCGTTGACCGGCAACAGCACCGGCAACCCATCCTGGATCACTGCCAGCACCGAGTTGGTGGTGCCCAGGTCAATGCCAATGATCTTGTCTGATTGGTTCATCGTTCGTTCCCCTCCAATGGGGCATCCTGCTGCAGATGATCCCCCCGCGGCGCAGGATGCGTGTCGCTGATCGTACTATCTGTGGCTGGGGCCGAATGCGCATCGGCCGCCTGGTTGACGGACACTTCGGCGTAGCGGAGCACACGCCCGCGCTGGCGATACCCCTCGCGCAGGACCGCGACCACCGCCCCGTCCGGCACGCCGGCGCGGGAGTCGGTCGTCATCGCCAGGTGCAGGTGCGGGTCGAAGAGCTGTCCCGCCGCCTGCATCGGCTGAATGTCGGCGGTTGCCAGCAGCCCCAGGAAACGCATGCGCACTATTTCCAGCCCTTGCAGCCAGGCCTCGAACGCATCGGTCAATTCATCCTGCACAGGGGGCGGCGGCGCGGCGCGGGTCACGAACAATCCAGGGGGCAGCCCGCGGCCCCACAGCGCCCACGCCAATCGCTGCCACCGGTTGGGCGCAGCGGGCGGCGGCTCGGAAGAGACGCTTTGCGCCTGCGCCAGTCGCGTCGCCTCGGCCTCCTGCCTGCGACGGCGCGCGAGCAAGGCTCGGCCGCTCTCCAGCGCCATCTCCAGGCCATCCAGCGCCGGCAGCAGATCGGCGGCAAACTCACCGCGCGCTTCCAGGCGCAGCGCGGCCGTGCGATCCTGTGCGTGCAGTGTCCGGGCCTCTTGCGCACTCTGACGCCGGGCAGCGACATCCTGCAAGGCGCCCAGCGCAGTCGTCACCTGCTGATCTTTCATCTCGGCCAGGGCGTTGGACTTGAACTGGGTGCGGTTCAGCTTCGCCACCGTCTGCCCCAGGTCGTTCAATCTGCCGGCGAGCGCCTGCCATTGTTCTTGCCCCGTCTCTTGCCCGGCAAGCAGATCGGCCAGCCGCTCCTCCAGCGCCTGGCCCCTGCCCGGATCGGTCAGATGGCTCAGCAATGCCTCGACCTGGCCTTCGCTGGCCTCGGTCACCGCCAGGATGTCATCCACGCTGGCTTGCAAACGATCTATCTGGTTGGTCAGCCGAACCCAATAGCCCTGCGTCAACGACGGCGGGGCAGAGGAGTCGGTATCACTGTTTTGGGAGTTCAGGCTCATGGAAATCCTCTTGGATTGACAACCCGGCCAACCCCAGTTCCAGGGCCAACGTGATGATGTCAGTCGGATTGACGTCAAGGCTATACGACGGCTTGCGCCGTCGGGGCAGGAGCGGCGGAGGCTGCAAGAGAAACAGGTCGGTCTGCGAGCGGGCCTCGGCCGTGCGCACCTGGTCGTAGGCCGCGCGCAGTTCCTGGAACTTCTCCGGATCGCGCTCGGGCGGATGCTCACGCACCAATCGGAAATAGGCGCGCTTGATGGCCGCTTCATCGCTGGTGCGGTCAAGGCCGAGTATGGCGTAGGGATCTCGGGGTGGTTTGGAAACGGTCATGGAAGCCATCTGATTCCTTTTGTTGTTTACATAAAATCGGGCGGGAGCAGATCGGCCATGATGCGCTCCCAGTCAAACCGGTGTGGCATGCCCTTGAGCAGCGATTCGATCGTCTCGGCCCGGCGCAGAATACCCCTGTCGTTGACCCGTCGCGCCGTCTTGATGGCCTCACGCATGAGCCGCGCCGCGCCATGCACATCGCCTTTTTCAAAGTGCAGTCGGTATGCTTCGATGTATGACAGCGCGCCGCTGGCCGGAACTTCCTCCCGAATGCGCTTTTCCAGCACAGCGCACAGACCGCTGGCGTTTTCCTGGTGGGCCACCTCGTAAGCCTCGACCAACAAACCGGCGCGGCTATCGTCCAGCCCAGGATCGGCGCTGTACTTCACAGCTTCCTGGAAGAAAATATCCGCCCACTGCTCGCCGAGCTTGCACTGCAAGGCCATTTTCGCCTGATCGAACCAGAAAACCGGCAACAAACGCGGGATTTGGCGGACAACAGGGATCATCTGCTCCACCGCGTCGCCGCCACCCACGTGCAACAACTCATGCATGACGAAGTTGACAACTCCCACGTCCTGGGGTGCGATCTGGTACGCCTGCAGCAGATACTCGCGTGCCTGTTGGGTGTGCTGCTGTCTCGCATGAGTGGCGCCAAGCACCATCAGCAGCTTGGGATGGTTGGGCAGCTCTCCCAGGCCAATCTCCAGCGTTTCGATTTTGCTCTTGCCGGGATGCTTCATAGAAAAACGGGAGGCGGAAAACGGCGCCTGATCGTTGACCATCTTGATGTAGTCGTCAACCAACGCCTCGCGGGCTTCGAGGTGCGTCGGGTTGATCGCCAGCACCTGCTGCCAGATGGGCATCGGGTCGCGATCCCACCACCCCTCGTAGAGCCGGCCCAGGCGCACCAACGCCTCGACATGCTGTGGGTCCGCCGCCGTGATTTCCCGGAGCTGGACCTCAGCCGCGTCGCCGCGCTCGTCGCGCAACAAAAAATCGGCCAGGCGCAGGCGCAGCGCGGTGTCGCCCGCTGCGTATTTGAGCGCATTGCGCAGACAGGGTTCGATTTCGTCCGTCAGATTGGTGTGCCCATAGCACTCAGCCGCATGGCTCCAGAGCGCGGCCACCTGGACGTCGGTGAGGTAATCGGGATGGTCTTCCTTGCGCGGCCGGCGGCGCACCATATCGCGCCAGGCTTCGGCCGCATTGACCCAGTTCTCCGACGCCTCTTCGGCCAGGGCAAGGTTCTGAGACAGGTAACGATTGGGATTCAACTCGTTGGCCTTGCGCCAGTGTTGTGCCGCGAGGGGCCACTGGCCCGCCTGGGCCGCCTCATAGCCCAGGTGAAAGTAGGCCAGGCTGGCGGTTTCGGCCACGATCCGATCGGCGCCGGGGTCAGGCAGGCGGTTGATCATGTCCTGCCAGTGATTTTCCTGGGCCAGGCCGATCACGTCTTCCCGCAGCAGCGCGGTCAGGTTCTCAGCGAGCTCGGGACTTACCCACCCGGCGCTGTGGGCATGAGACCAAGCCGTGAAGGCCGTGTCGCGGTCGCCTGCGCGCAGCGCGGCCACGCCCTGGTAGTAGGTCAGGATCCGCCCGACCGGTTTACGCGTGTTTTGTTCGGCCGCCACCTTGAGCTGGTCCAGCGGTGCTGCCGTCGGGTTCTGCCGCATAGCAACCAGCGCCTGCCACAGCCCGGCCCCCTTGCCGAGCAAAGGTTCCTCGATCATCACCGATCCCGTGAGGGGTTTGCGCTGCGCCAGCCTGTGTACGAGGCGCAGCGTGTTGGCTTCCGCCGCGGTCAGCCCAGCGCTATCCCACGATTGTTCGGTTGCGATGCGCGCCAGCGCCCGTAGATAGGCCAGTCCTCGCCGGCCTGGCTCGCGAGTCGCCGTGGCATCCAGCTCGATCAACGCCTCAGCGAGATGCCCGTTCTGCCACAGCGTGAGGCCACGATGAAAGTGCAGCTTCGCGGCAGCAGGCGTTTGCTGCAATGCGGTGTCCAGGTGGCCCAGGCGCTTATTCGGATCAGCACTGGCCATGGCCGCGCGAAAGTGGGCTTCGGCCAATATCTCACGCGCCACGGACGCCAGCTTGGGATCGGGTCCGAGCTTCAGGACGCGCTCGACCCGCTCCTGCACCAGCGCAAGGTCGCCTCGCCGCAGGTGACGCACTGCTTCCTGGAGTATGCCGACCGGCCCAGGCGGTGCAGGTCGCCCAGCCGGTGCAGGTCGCCCCGCTGACGGGGCAATTGGCTTGCGGTGTTTTTTCGACACGAACTGATCCTCTCCAGCATCCCTCTCTGCGTGGGATGCCCGTTCGCTACTTTATCACTGAGATACGCAAACGACAAAATTTCATGACGCTGATTCGTGTCAACCCGGTGATATCGAGGTCAGGAATTCCAAATGTGAACGGAATGGCTGCCCGTAAATGGGCCTGCGCTCCTCGTTCGGGCGGTTTTGGCCCAAAATCCCCGAGATAGGTGGGAAGCAAGAGGGATTGTGGGCGTTGGAAAGCTACATTTGGAAATGCGGCGCCCCGTAGGGGCGCCTTGACTTGAGCGAGCGATGCCCCCCACACCCGCCGTCCCGTAGGGACGCCCTGACCTTAGCGCCGCCCCCCCACACCCGTCGTCCCGTAGGACCCAAGGCTAAGGAGGCGTCCCTCGGACGGACTCGCGATGATGGCTAAGGTCAGGTGTCCCTACGGGACGGATACGGCTCGTGCGATGATGGCTAAGGTCAGGTGTCCCTACGGGACGGATACGGCTCGTGCGATGATGGCTAAGGTCAGGTGTCCCTACGGGACGGATACGGCTCGTGCGATGATGGCTAAGGTCAGGTGTCCCTACGGGACGGATACGGCTCGTGCGATGATGGCTAAGGTCAGGTGTCCCTACGGGACGGATACGGCTCGTGCGATGATGGCTAAGGTCAGGTGTCCCTACGGGACGCGTCGCGCCCACCAGGACGGCCTGGCGCTGGCCAGTCACATGGATGGCTACATTTGGAACTGCTGGTCGCCCAACGTGAGATTGTGAGCGCGGCCTGGCATATGGTACAATCGGCGCACCACGTTGTGATGACTACACGATCAGGGAGAGCCTGATGACCGCACTACTTCCCCGGGAACTCAGCCAGTCTGCGAGGCGCCATGACGACATCTTTCAATTCCGCCGCGCTGCGTGAGCTGCTGCTCACAGCCCTGAGCGATGACGAACTGACCGCACTGACGTACCACTACTTTCCGCCGGTCGCCAACGATTTCACCACCGGTCAAACGCGCTCCCAACGCGTGCAGCTCCTGGTGGAATACTGCGAGCGCAAGATGGCGCAGGAACCTCTGCTGGCGCAGGTGAAGAAGATCAACCCGGCGCGCTTTGCCCAATACGAGCAGCGCACCGCGACCCTGGATGGCCTGCTGAATCGCGGGCTGGACGCTGGCCTTGAGCACCTGAGCGGCCGGCCCGACTCGCTCGACCAGGCCGTAGCCGAACTGCGCGGCCGCGAGTTGGGGATGCGCCAGGCGCGGCTGCGCAACCTGGCCGCGGACGCGGCTGAACGGGCGCGCGCGGAGTTCGGGGGCGAGACGGACGCGACCGGCGCCCTGTTGACCGATCTGCTCGACCAACCATCGTTTCTGCTGCGCGTGGCCGAGATTATGCTGCTCAACGAACGGCCTGATATGGCGCAACTGCGTGCGGAGTTCGAACCACGGCTGGGGGCTGAACGCTGGGCGCAGAGTCAGCGGCCGCTGCTGCGCTTCTTGCAGGAGCTGGATCGGGGTCTGCTTGCCGATGAAGTGTGGGGCCCGACCCTGCGTGAGTTTCGGTCCGAGGCCACCCTGGCCAGCATTGACCGCACCATGCTGACCTTGCACCGCGCGCTGGACCAAATCAGCGCGCAGATGACCGCGCTGCCCGGCGGCGTCGCGCAGGCAGTCGCCCAGCGTCTGCACCCCCTTGACATGGCCGATCTGGAGAAGTCCTATCTGCGCGGGCTGTACGCGGACTGCAGCGATGTGCCCCTGGCCAGCGGCAGCGCGCCGCCCGACGCGGCGCAGAACCGGCGGCCGCGCTTGCAGAGAATCTATGTGGATCTCGATACCACAACGCCGCCCGCGCTGGATCGCGTCTACACGCGCCTGGGGATCGCCGCGGCCGATCGCGCGGGGGCAGAGGGCGTGCTGCGCAAGGCCGTGCGTGAGACGCCGGTCGCCGCCACGCCCGGCCGCAGCGGCCGCGGCGAGGAGCGCCTGACCATTGCCGCGCTGCGCGCGTGGATCGGCGAGCGCGGCCAGGATGAAGACAAGCGCGCCAAAGACCTGGAGGAGCAGCTTGGAGTTGCGCCAGGTCTGCTGCGTCCCGCCCTGGCTGATCTCGGCGTTCTGGAGGCGATCGGCCAACACCGGCAGCTCGTCATCCTGGGCGACCCGGGCAGCGGCAAGAGCACGTTGACCCGCCGCCTGGCCGCGGGCCTGGCCGCGGCCGCGCGCGACGACCTGCCGGAGAGCGAGCGCGATTGGGCGACGGCGCTGACCGGCGCGTTCAACCACTGGCTGCTGCCGGTGCGCATCGTCCTGAGCCGCTGGGCGGCCCATCTGCCCCAAGGTGACCGCGGTTGCGCGGATGACCTGATCGCCGAGTGTCTGCGCCTGCTCAAGGCCAGCGGCAGCCTGGAGGGGCCGCGCCAGAAAGAGCATTTCCTGGCGCGCTTGATGGCCGCGCCGCCCACCGCCCTGCTGCTCCTGGATGGCCTCGACGAGGTCGCGGACGCCGGTCAGCGTCGGCGCGTGCTGGACGCCGTGCAGCATTTTGTGACTCACTACCCGCAGGTTCCCCTGCTGGTGACCTGCCGCCAGCGCCCCTACCACGATGGCGAGCATTACCGCCTGCCGCTGCCCGCAGTCGAGCTGGCGCCGCTCAGTCGGCCGGCGGTCGGCCAATTTTTGCAGCGCTGGCATGACGAGTTGACCTGGGCCGGTCTCTATCAACCGGCGGCCGCGGCCAGCGCGCAGCGCCGGCTGCTGGGGGCGCTTGACGATCCGGAGCGAGAGGAACTGCGCGAAATGGCGGGCACGCCGCTCCTGCTGACGATGATGGCGCGCGTGAACTACGAGCGCGGCCTGCCGGAGAGTCGGGCGGCCCTGTACGAGGAGTTCGTGCGCAAGCTGCTGTGGGAATGGGAGCGCACCAAGCTGGATGACCAGGGCCAGCCGACCGGGCTGGAAATCCTGCTGCGCCAGGCCGGGGTTTCGACGGTCAGCCTGGAGCGCGCCCTGAACGAGCTGGCCTACACGGTGCATGGTGGGACAGACCGGCGCGGCGCGGTTGACATTCCGCGCGCCACCCTACGCGACGCCCTGGAGGGAATCCACAAGGGCGACGACGCGGCCAGGGCGGCCTGGGCGGCGAACGTTCTCAAGCTGATGGACGACCGCTCCGGCCTGATCAACGCCGTGGAGCAGAACCGTCTCTATCGCTTTTCGCACCGCACCTTCCAGGAGTACCTGGCCGCGCGCTGGCTGGCGACGGGCGACTTCGTGCGCAAGTTCAAGGAGAAGATTGACCAGGAGCAGTGGCAGGAGGCGATCTTCCTGGCCCTGGGCTACCAGGTGTCGGTGTTGGGCCGCTACGACGATGCGCTGGAGGTGATTGACGAGCTGCTGCCGGCCGCACCCAACAGCACGGCCGACTGGCGGCGCGTCCTGCTTCTGGGCGAGGCCTACACGCGCCTGCTTGGCCCGCAGCGCGCCCGGGAGGTAAAGGAGGCGAAGAAGAAAAAGCTGCGCGAGCGGGTGATGACCGACGTACCGGCGCGGCTGACCGCGGCCATGCACGCGGCCGGTTTACCCGCCCGGCAGCGGCTGCAGGCCGGCCTGCTGCTGGACGCCCTGGGCGTCGAGCCGCCGGGGCTGGACGATTTTGTCGCCGCGCCCGGCTGGGGCTTTGCCATCGGACGCTACCCGGTGACCAACAAGCAGTACCGGCGCTTCGTGACGGCCGGCGGCTATGCGGCGCAGAACGAACAGAAGTGGTGGAGCGAGCAAGGCCGCAAAGACAAACGCCAATATGGCTGGACCGAACCGCGCTTCTGGGATGACTCCCGCTTCAACCACGACAGCCAGCCGGTGGTCGGCGTCAGTTGGTACGAAGCCAACGCCTACTGCGCGTGGTTGACCGAGCACCTGCGCGGCCAGGGTTTGATCAGCGGCGGCCAGGCGGTGCGTCTGCCGACGCAGGCCGAATGGGAGCAGGCCGCCCGTTCGACCGATGGCCGCGCCTACCCCTGGGGGCCAACTTTCGACGCGGCCAGGGCCAACACACGGGAGAGCAGCCTCCAGCAATCCACTCCGATCTGGATGTATCCTGACGGGCAGACGCCGGAGGGCGTTTGGGATATGGCCGGCAATGTGTGGGAATGGACGGACGACGTGGACAAGACGGTCGGGCCTGGCTCATGGGCGGCGCCTGGGGGAGCGGCGCCACGAGCGTGGGGTCGGCTGCCCGCAACGACTCCTACCCGGGGGACTGGTACGTCTACTGGGGTGTGCGGGTGGTAGTCGTCCCCGTCTCTCGTCTGGGGCCAGTTCTGATTTCTGGCTTCTGAATTCTGGATTCTGCCACTCGGATTTTCTTTCTTCCACTGTAACTGCTTAGGCTGCCCGCGACGACAACAACCCGAGGAACAGGAACAACAACAGGCAATCATCTCCCTCTCGCCTCCCCAATCGCCCGCACCACCCGTTCGATCTCGGCTCGTGTCAGGCTGGATGCGCTGGGCAGGTAGAAGCCGCGCCGGCACAGGTCTTCCGCGACGGGGAAGCGCTGGCCCCGGTATTGATCGAAATAAACTGGCTGGCAGTGCATCGGGATGAAGAAGGTGCGCGTCTCGATGCCGCGGTCGGCCAGTGCTTTGCGCAGTTGATCCCGGTTCAGACCGTACTCCTTCTCGTCTACCAAAATACCATACATCCAGTAGACATTCATGGCCCAGTCGGCCTCAGGCGGGGTGGTGATGCCGGGGATCGCGGCCAGCAGTTGCGAGTAGTAGGCCGCGTTGGCGCGGCGCATCCCCACGAATTTCTCCAACTGCTCGGTCTGCGCCAGGCCGATGGCCGCCTGCAGGTTGGTCATGCGGTAGTTGAAGCCAACCACCTTGTGCCAGAAATGGCGCTCGTGGCTGAAGGCATGATCGCGCAGGTTCCAGGCCAGGCGGGCGATCCCCTCGTTGTTCGTCGTGACCATGCCCCCTTCGCCGGTGGTGATGATCTTGTTGCCGTAGAAGCTGAAGCACGCCGCGTCGCCCAGGCTGCCCACCGGCCGCCCTTTGTAGCGCGCGCCGTGCGCCTCGGCCGCATCTTCGAGCAGCAGCAGGCCGTGGCGGTCGGCAATGGCACGCAGCGCGTCCATGTCCACCGGATGGCCATAGGTATGCACCGGCATGATGGCGCGGGTGCGCGGGGTGATGCGATCCTCCACCTGGTTGATGTCCATGTTCCAGGTGCATGGCTCCGAATCAACCAGCACCGGTTTGGCGCCGCAATAGGTCACCGCGTTGGCGGTGGCGATCATGGTGAAGGTGGGAATGATGACCTCATCGCCCGGCTCCAACCCCAGCGTCGCCAGCGCCAGGTGCAAGGCCACCGTGCCGTTGGCGCAGGCCACGCCATAGCGCGCGCCGCTCAGATCGGCAAATTTGCGCTCGAAGTCGCGGATGAAACTGCCCGCGGACGAAATCCAGTTGCTCTCGACCGCCTGCGTCACGTACTTCAGCTCGTTGCCGGTCAGCGTTGGCTCGCACACCGGGATGATGGGCCGCGTCGTGTCCGGCTCGAACTGCGAAATCGGCCGGATCGTGGCCTTCAGCTCAGGATCAGGCCCTGGAATGATCTCGGCCAGGTCGCCCATCTCCTCCAGCGATAGTTCACGTAGTTGCAGCATGTCTGCATTTGCTCCTTCAAGATAAAAAACCGCCCGGGTTGAAACCTTCCCGGATCAAGGGCGATGATGCAGAGCCAGGCGCCCAATCGTCGTCACGTAATGCCGCCCGCGGCGGATGTAGTCCATCGCGTTGACGCCGGTTTTTGATTGGCCGCTCTGGCGCTCCACGCACAGATAGGGCACCTCGACCACCCGCCAGCCCTGACGCTGGCTGCGCACCAGCAGATCAATGCAGTACTCGCCGTAGTCGCCGGTCAGTTCGATACGCTCGAAAACGACCCGTCGCGCCGCAATGAAGCCGCTCGTGTAATCATGCACACCAAAACCGAACAGCAGCCCGGCCGCCAGGTTGATCGTGCGGCTGAAGGCCTGCGCCATCAGCGAATGGCCCACATCGGCCCCGCCCGCCACGTAGCGCGAACCGACCGCAATATCGGCGCTTTCCCGCACAATGGCATTGACCAGGGCCGGAATTCGTTCCGGCGGCATCGAAAAATCGCAGTCCATCCACACCACGATGTCGCCATCGCTGTCGCGAATCCCGCGGGCAATGGCGCTCGTCAGCCCTTTGGCGTCGGTGCGGTGAATCAGATGCACGCGGGGATCGTGCGCGGCCATCTCGGCCACCCGCTGCCAGGTGCCATCGGGAGAATCATCATCTACCACCCAGACGCTGGTCGGGTGTTGCGAACTGCGCAGCACCGCCTCGACCAGGGGGGTGATATTATCCTTTTCATTGTACGTTGGCAAAATTACTGAAACCGTGGTCATCCTACCCCTACTTTGTCACGGTCACGCGGCCGCAAATCACCTCGGCCTCCGCTCCCAGCAGCGTCACCGCCACGCGGTAGACGCCCGCCGGCGTGGCCGGGTTCAGGTTGATATCGTAATCGTCGCGCACCCATTCGCCCGGCTGCCAGGCCGTCATCGGGTAGAAGTGCAGCGCGCTATCGGCGCGCTCCAGGCTCTCGCCCCACACCTGGCCGTCAGCGTCCAACAGGCGCACGCGGGCCAGGCGATCGCTGGCAGGCGCGGCCAACGCCTGCCAGTAGAGAGTCACATGCGCCCAGCCGCTGGGCGGATGCAGCACCTGCTGGGCGGCAGTCACCGGGCCTGGCTCCAGTGTACAGCCGGCCAGGCGCACCGCGCCGTCCACCTGCGCCGGCCCATCCACGGCCGCGGCCGTTGCCGGCAGGCCGGTCAGCCGGTAGCGCGTGGCATAGGCGCGGATGGCGATGCCGGCCGGATAAAGCTCTGTCACCAGCGGGAAACGGCCGCCGAGCCAGGCGCGCACCAGGTTGGCCGGGTCAACGCCCTCCTGGTGCGACAGGACCAGCCACAGCGTGTCGGCCCCGGTCAGCGGATCGAGCTGCGCCTCGACCGCGCCTTCGTCCGCCAACGGGCTGCCAAACGGCGCCTGCAGCGGCGCCGCGCCCTGGTAGTAGCGGGCAAAGGCCATCTGCGTGTAGTTGACGTGGTTGAGCACCACATCGCCTGGTTTGACATAACGCGACACCACCTGTCCGGCCGTGCGCCAGTCCTCGCGCAGCCAGGCCGGGTCCGCCCGCCACACGGACGGCAGCGCGGCCAGGCAGAGCAACAGAAGGCTGACGGTTGCCACCCTCCCCGGCCACAGCCGCCACTGCGCCAGCGCGTGCAGCCCGCGTGCCCAGGCCAGGCACAGGGCCGGGACCAGGGGGATGAAGTAGCGCGTTTCGGCGAACACCGTAGCATCCTTTGCCAGCAGGAAATTGCCCAGCAGCAGCGGGATGACCAACCACAGCAGCACCAACAGGCCGCGGCGGCCATCCTGGCGCACGCCCGCGGCCAGGCCGATCAAGAGCAGCCCGCCCGCGGCCGCGGCGGCGGCCCCGATGAGCGACGGCGACCAGGGCGCCTGGCGCACGGTGTACGCGGTCAGCAGCCGCGTCAGCGTGGGCCACAGGTCGTCGAAGGGCCGGCCCGGCGCGGCCTCGGCCCCGCTGACGGACCACGCGGCCAGGGCCAGGGGCAGAAAGAGCAGGGCCATGATGGTCAGGGCCAGGGCGCCGAATGAATTCGGGCCGAACGGGCGTTCCGCCGCAAGGTCGGCCTGCGCCGACCGGTCTTGTGTCCATGCCGGTGAACGCTCGGCGGTGCGGCTATCGGGCGCGATTTCAATCGTCCGCTTACGACGGTGCGGAGCAGCTCGACCAGCCACCACAGCCCGGCCACCGGCAGCAGGAAGGCGGCGAAGAGATAGCTGTAACAGGCGGCCAGCAGTCCGCCGATGGCCAGGCCGTACCAGAAAAATGTGGCTATCTTGCGGCCAGGCGCGGTCAGTCCCCGCGTGGCCGTTGGCGATAAGGCTCGCAGCCAGGCGTAGAGGCCCCAAAGCCCAAAGGTGGTGGCCGGCATGAACATGCGCGCCTCCTGGCTGTACCAAACCAGGAAGGGGTTGAGCGCCAGCAGGAGCGCGGGCAGCGCGCCGCGGCGCCAGGCGTGATCGGGCCGGTCGGCCGGCGCGGGCTGCGTGATCAGCCCCAGGCCGTAGACCGGCCAGACGGCCAGCGCGCCCAGCAGCACGCCCAGGCTGCGCACGGCCGCGTCGGTCGCGCCGAACAGGCCGATCCAGCCGTGCAGGAGCAGGTAGTAGAGGGGCGGGTGCTTGTCCTCAGTCAGGGTCAGGCCGACGCGCACGATGTCGCCGACCGGCTTGCTGGCCCAGAAGAGGCTGAAGACCTCGTCCAGCCACAGGCTGTGAAAGGTCAACTGCCAGGCGCGCACACCCAGCGCCAGGAGCAGCAGCCAGGGCAGCCAGCGCCAGGCCGGCGGGCGCGCAGCCACGGTCGCAGGTCGGGGCGGATCATGAACGCGCCTCGCGCGCGCCACGCGGCTCAGGTCGCTTGATCGCGAGGGCGTAGAGGGAAAGGCCCCAGGGCAGGTTGCGTCCACTGCGCAGCCAGCGCGCCTCGCCTTGCAGCACCATGCGCAGCAGGCGGTTGAGCGGCGCCGGCGGCAGCTGCAAATCCTGGGCCAACGGTTGGCTGAGGGTATCGGCCAGTAGGCGGCGGCTGGCAGCCAGCGGGAAAAGGGTGAAATTAGCAAAGGTCAGGCGGCGCACGCTCAGCCCCGCGGCCTGGATGAGCGTGCGCAGTTGGCGGGCGTTCATACGCGCGCCGGTGCCAGTCGCCTCATCGTGCGCACCGCGCAGCCAGGGATGCGCAGAGACACGCAGCAGCAGGCGGCCATCGGGACGTAACTGGCCGGCGCAGGCAAGCAGCGCCTGGCGACTGTCAACCTGCCGCTGATCGAGCATATCCAGCGCCAGCACCAGGTCGAACTGAGCCGGCGCCAACGGCAATGACATGGCCGAGGCACACAGGAGCGCCAGGTCAGCGTGCCGCCGTGCATACGCCAGCGCCAGCGGCGCGATGTCCACGCCCACGCGGCGCCGCGCGGGCAGGTGAGCCAGGGCGCCGCCGCTGCCACAGCCGACATCGAGCACCGCGCCCGCGCCTGACCAGCCGTCCGCGCTGAGGATGGCCCGCGTGCAGGCGAACATGCCGCGCGTCCACCAGTGCATCTCCTCGTGGGCATAGAGTGCGGGCAGGGCCGCGCCCCACTGTGCCGCGCTGGCGACTGGCCCCATCCCCGCTTCCCGGCGCTCTTCTGACCGCTGCTGTGTTCGTGGGCCGCTCATGGCGTCTCCTCGATGCGCAGCGGCGCCAACCACAGGTGATCGTCGGCGCCTGCGGCTGTGGGCAGCGGAATGCGCGCGCCCGTGCTGAGATAGAAGCCAATTTCTACCTGGTAGTCGCCCGCGGGCAGGGTGGGCGGTATGGCAATCTGCACCTCATCCACAATCCATTCGCCAGCTTGCCAGCGCGTGGTGGGATAGCTGCCCGCGCCGGGCGCGACATCGGCGCTCAGCCGATTCTGACCGGCCGCGTCGAGCAAATGCACAAAAAAGGTCCAGTCGTCTGCGATGGGCGCCAGGGCCTGCCAGAAGAGGCGCAGATAGATGATGTCCCCGCGGCGATAGGTCGGATTGAGGTTGAAGCCGTGCAGGCGGGCCTGTTCGTTCCAGGCCGCGCCGCTGAGCTGCTGTGGCCGGATCACCGGCGGGTAGACCAGCGGCGTTTCGTAGATCGTGGCGTAGCGCTGACCGCGGCGGTCGTTGATGACCGTGTGGTGTTCGATGAGCGGGAAAAGCTCCGGCAGCAGCAGGCGGCTGCGAAAATCCTCGGTTTCGATGACCGCGTAGAAACGACGGCGCTGCGGGTCAGGCGCGGTGACGGCCACATGACGGCCATCGAAGGTGATCGGCGGCTGGCCGTCGCGCCAGGCAAAGGCCAGCGTGGCGTGCGTGGCCGGCCGCGGGGTCAGGTAGACCTGGCCGTCGGCGGGCAGGTCCTCCACGGCCTGCGCCAACTGCCAGAGACCCTCATCGAAGGCGTAGAAGAGGTCGGGCGATGTGGCCCAACGGCCAAAGTAGTCGCGGCCGGCCAGGCCGATGGACGCGGCCAGGCAGGCGACGATGCCCAGACGCGCCCAGAAGGCCGGCCCGCGCCACGAATGCTCGCCGGTCAGCCGCGCCGCGACCCAATCCCAGGCCGCGCCCAGGCCCAGGCCGGTGAGGAGCGAGACGATGGGCAGCGCGCCCAGCCCGCGGCGAAAATGGGGCGCGTACTCGCTCAGGATGGTGGGCGCCAGCATGATGACCAGCACGGCCAGCAGCCAGGCCGCGCTGCGCTGCCGCCAGCGCCACAGGGTCAACGCCAGGCCCAGGTAGAAGAAGGGCGCCAGGAACGCGTCGAAGACCGGGCGGCCGGGCAGGTTGTTGCGCGGATCCACGTCGCCGGCCAGGCTGAACATGCCGGCCGTGGCCAGGGTGTGCTGCACGATGGTTTGCATGGGCGAGGCGCTGCCCGCGCCCTCGGCCACCACGGCAATCTGACGCGAGCGCAGCAGGAGCAGATCGGGGTTGCTGAGCCACTGCCAGCCCAGCGGCGCGAAGACCAGGAGCGCGGTCAGCGCCAGCAGGAGCAGATGGCGGCCGGACAGGGCCGCGGCGCTGCGCTCGTCCGCTGAGCGCGGGAGGCGCGGCCAGAGCCAGGCGATGAGCAGCACGGCCGCAACGACGACCGGGTAGAGCCGGCCGGCCGGGTAGGTGTAGGGGCCGAGGCCGGTCAGCGCGCCGGCCAGGAGCCAGGCGGCCGTGCGACCGCTGCGCAGGGCAGCCAGCAGCGCGGTCAGCAGCGGACACAGCAGCAGCGGCACCAGCCCGGGTTCATAACCGATGCGGCTGGCGCTGATGGCCCAGAAAAGCCCGGCCTGCACGGCTGCGCTCCACAGGGGCAGGCTGGCAGGCAGGCGCGGCTGCCAGCGGCGCAGTTCAACGGCCAGCAGCCAGACCGCAGGCACGGTCAGGCTGCCAATCAGGGCGGCGACCCCGCGCTGCACCACCGGCCCGGCGCCCAGGAGCTTGAAGGCGATAGCCGTCAGGTAGATGAAGAGCGGTTCGACGCCGAAGTTGCCGGTGAAGAAAATGGGACGATACGTAGGGTCCTGCAGGAGGCGCCAGGCCTCCAGCCCCTCGAAGGCTTCGTCGAAGTGATAGCCGGGCGGGGTGTTCGTCAACTGCCAAAAACGCAAAAAAGCCGCCATCATGATGATGCCGGCCAGGAGAAGGGCTTCGATCCAGGCGTGATGCGCACGCCGAAGTGTCCATCGCTGCATAGCCAGGAGATTTTACCACAGCTACAAGTAATGCCCAAGCACGCCAGCATGCATACACTCACCCTGTAAATAAGCCACGCGCTGCGTATACTACGCAGCGCGTGGCTTATTTACAAGATCCGGCGCGCTGCGCCCGCTACGGTTGCCCGGTCTGGATGCGCTGGGCCAGCTCGGCCGCAATGTCCTCGCTTTCGCCCTCGATTCGTTCGACGCGACAGCCGGCCGCCGCCAACGCCTGCTCCACCGCGGCGCCTGGCGCATCCGGGCCGCTGCCGATGAGGGTGACACGCGTTGCCAGCTTGGCATGTTCGACATACGCGCCGGCGGTCAGGCCAAAGGTTTGCAGGTAAGGCGCGGCCAGGAGCCAGTCAACCTGTCCCTGGACGGTGCTCAGCGGCGCAAAAAGAACATAGTGGGGCAGGGGCTTACTGGGGCCGGCGTCCGCTTCCGGCAATTCAAGGTCTTGCAGGTGAGCGCCGCGGCCATCCAGGTCGAACTCCTCGGACATGACCGCGGCGCCGGTGATGCCCACGCGGTAGCGGCCGGCCGGCAGCCCGGCAAAGAGATAACGCTCATCGCTGGCTACCGAGGCCCAGCTTGCCAGGGCGCCGTCCAGGGACAGTTCGATCGTGGCGCCAGCGCCGCGCAGCACCCGCCCACTGACGCTGCTCTGTTCCTGTGGCACGGACGGCAAGGTCAGGTTGACCGTCGCACTGCTGCGGCCATCCACCGTCGCCGGGCCGGCGCGCACATCCGAGCCTTGCACGGTCACCAGGTAGGCGCCGGCCGCCAGGCCGGTCAGGTGATAAATCTCATCGGCGCCAACCACGGTCTGTGCAACAGTGGCGCCCTCCTGCAGAAGCACCACGGTGCGCCCCGCTCCGTTGGCCACACTGCCGCTGATGACGCTCTCGTGAAGATTGGCAGCCGCCCCGGCCACGGTACGCTGGAAGACAACGGCAAAACTGTGATGAAACAGGCGGTTGCCTCCCTCATCCTGCCCCTCTCCCTTGTGGCCGGTATGCAGCCCTGTCACCTTGTCGCTGGCCAGGGTTGTGCCCGGCATGCCCAGGGCCACCACCTCGCAGACTTGATACTTCCACATGGGAAAGTTGCCGGCCGGCTGGCCGGGCGGCTTGTCCAGGGTGATGACCTGTTCGCCGCCAGACCAGCGCACGAGCACCAGGCCGCCCTGCAGCCGATTACCGGCCTCATCCACCATGTCCAGGAAGATGTGCTGGCGAAAGTTGTTCTCCTCTGGGGTCAGGTGATGGACACGATGCACCTTCCAGTAGAGGCTGCCGTTCTCCGGCTGCGTCTCTTCGATGCCCACACCGTAGACCGCCGCATCGTTGACCGGCTCGTCCAGACCACGGGTCAACGCCAGGCCGGGGAATGACACAGTTGAGCGCCCAAACGGGCCGCCCAGGAGATTGGAAATCCACGAAAACAGGTTGCTCATGCTCCACCTCCTGCGTTACAGATTGACCCTCAGCCAAGCGGCCAGGGCGTACAAGTCGCCTTCCATGCGCTCAACCCGGCAGCCGGCCAGGTGCAGGTCCTGCTCGATGCCCTGGTTGACCAACGTCATGTCGCCCAGAATGGCGACGCGCTCCGCCTTGGCGGCCTGCGTCGGGTCGAAACCGACGGCCACATCGGGATGCAGCGCCAGGTAAGGCGCCAGCAGGCGGATCTGGTCCTGCACCAACGCGGACTGGGAGACGTTTCCCCGCCCCAGCAGGAAAAACTGGCGCAGGTTCAGCGGCGCCGGCGGCAGTTCCGGGTCGGGCACCGTCAGCGCCAACGTGGTTTCAGCCTGGCCATCCAGGGTCACGGTGGACGACTCCCAGTATTCCGGCAGATGCACACTGTAGATGCCGGCTCCAAGATCACGAAACTCGAATTCGCCCTCGCTGTCGCTGAGGGTCTGCGTCTCCAACAGGCCGTCGTGGTGCAGCTCCACCTCGGCCCCGGCCAGCGGACCGCCGCTGACGTATTGCACCAGGCCGTGAATGACGCTGAGGGTCGGCGGTGGGGGTGGTGGCGGCGGCGGGGTGGCGGCGGCGGAGGGGGTGGCGGCGGCGGTGGAGGCGGAGGCTGCAAATCGAGCGTAGGGGCCTCCGCGGACTGACCTTCGGCCAACATGATGTCCGCGCTGTGCTTGTCGCCGGCGCTGACCTGGTAACGGCCCGGAGGCAGGCCGTCGAAGCGATAGAGATTGTCAGCGCCAAGCTCGACCGCGCGGCGCCAGGAGAGGGGGCTGGTGCGGGCCAGGCCAACCAGGGCGCCGGGCGCCAATCCAAGTACGCGGCCGCTCAACGCGCCGGTCAGGGACACGCTGCGCTCGACGGTGTTGGCGCCGTCCAGGGCAAACGCGGCGCCCAGGCGGGCGACGCGTTCCACAATCAGCTCGAAATCGCTGCCCGCGGGCAGATCCCGGAATTCGAACTCCCCAGTGGCCGGCAGGGCCTGACGTTGCGGCCCGCCGGTCAGCGCGCTGCCGCTCAGCACGATGACGCCGTTGGCCGGCGGGTTGGTGATGCGCCCGCGCACGATGCTCTGGCTGCGCACCACCTGCTGCAATTGAAAGTTCGCTTCCCAGTAGAAGGAATCGCCGGGCTGGCCCGGTACGACGGTTGTCGAGAGCGGCGCACTGAGGTCGCTTTCCCAATCGCCCTGGATGATCTTGACCTGGAACTGGCCGGCCGAGGCCAGAAATTCGTAAAAGCCCAGCGGTTTGAACGGATCGCGGCCGGTGAGGGTTTCCGGGAATTGCGTGTCCGGGTCAGGGTTCGGCCAGGACATCTGCACCTTGATACCGTTCAGGCCATTGCCCTGCGTATCGAAAACCCGACCGATGATGCGGCGCGGGCTGCCGGGCGTTGCCTGGGTGCTCGTCACGCGGTAGCGGAAATCGGGCGGCGCGGGCAGCGCCAGGTTGACCGTGGCGCTGCTCCAGCCGTCGAGCGTCACCGCCGCGGAGGTGGTGGCGCCGGCTTGAACCTGGTAGACGCCAGGGCCAAGTCCGCCGAAATGGAAGCGCCCCTGGCCCAGCACCGTCTGGCTGGCGATGACCTGCGCGGCGCCGTTGCTCAGCGCCAGCAGTTCGACCTCTTCGCCGGGCTGCGGTCGGTCGTTGCGCAGCGCCTGGCCGCGCAGGACTGACACCGTCGCGCCGGCCGGCAGGGTGACAGCGAGCGTCCTCTGTTCGCCGGCGGCCAGGGCGATATCGCTGGCAATGTCGGGGCCATCCACCACGCTGAGGGTGTAGGTGGCCGCGGCCAGGGCATCCACGCTGAACGCGCCGCCGGGCGCCGAGATCAGCGTAGGGGCATGGCCGGCGGCCTGGAGGCGCAGGCTCACCGCGCCCGGCGCCTGGCCGTTGTTCAGCAACAGGCTGCCCTGCAGGCGAGCCGTCTGCGGGGCGCCGGCCGGCCACACGCGGCTGACGGAGGGCAGCGCCTTGAGCGCGTCCACAATGGGCAGGCGGCCGTTCAGGCCAAATTGCTGGTCCCACCAGTGGGTGTACCAACTCATGGTTTCCCACGCGGGGGTGAAGTCGCCCAACGGCCGCGAGGCAATCAACCAGGTGCAGAGGCTGAAATACCAATCGGGCACTTCGTTGTTCTGCATCTGGCGCATGATCTCCTGCTGCATTTCCATCTGCTGACTGGGAACGATCTTGTTGTAGCGTTTGTCATCGCCCCAGCCAACCACCGGGCCGCCCTCGGTGCTGATGACCGGTACATAGAAGCCGAGAGCGTCGAAGATCATCTTGCCGGCGGCTTCATAGCCGCGGAAGCAATTGGGATCCTCGAAAATGGAAATTCCGGTGTGCTTGCTTTCACGGCGCAGGCGGTTGATCGTCGGATCTTCAGGGTTTGCCGACTCGCGTATGCGATTATCCCATGACCAGGCGCCATAGCGATCGTAGTCGGCCTGGCTCAGCGGTACGCCTAACTGGCTGACAGCATCGTCCGGGTAATCGAGCGGGTGGTTGAGGGTGTAGTTGTGAATGGCAACCCACGCGCCGCGCTCGAACAGGTCACGGCGCCCACGGGCCACAATCATGGCAATGGGGTTGTCACGGCTGCCCGGCCCCATGGCGGGGACGGCCGGCAGGCCGCCGCGCCCCAGGATTTGATCGGCGTCACGGATGAAGTTGTCTACCACGATGTCGAGCCAGTTGGGCGGCATGAGGTTGTTTTCCCACTCCGCGGGCAGGTCTGGCTCATTGTTGGTTTCGAAGTAGCGCACGCCCACGTCTACCAGGCGGCTGACCGTCTCGAACTCGCGGCCGCCAATGCCACGCGGGTTGGGGCGCTCTTTGAACAGGCGCACGATCGGCATGATGCCGGCCTGCAGCATGCGCTGGCAGATCAGCAGCGAGGAACCACCGCCATCATCCATCAGCTTGACCCACTTGATGTGCATGGCCTGCAGCTCGTTGATCCAATAGTCCAGCTCACTGGCGCTCGCTTCGTGGAGCGCGGCCGTCCAGTTGACGGTTGGTGGCTCGCCGGCCCCGAGCGTAGCTGCGGCTGCCGGCTCCCGGTAGATGCGCGCAGACATGGCGTAGCGGGCATCCTCCTCCGCGTTGCCCGTTCCCCGCGTCGGCTCATTGGTCGGGTGATAGACGCGTGCGGACCAGTGTAGCCCGCGGCCATTGTCATCCGGCGGGCGAGGAAAGTCGTTGATGTGCATCATGGTGAACCTCCTGAGCGGAAATCGAGTCAGGCCGACTGCCTGGCTGCGCACAACGGCGTTCCAGGTAGTTCAGCTCACGTTGGCGATTACGAAACATAACTTCCCCAAAGCGCACCCTCAGGCAGAAAAATAGTCTCTACACCCATTAGAAACAAGGGGGCATGAGGCTAAATAGACGAGTTGGAACAGCATCATTGATCTCCTTGAGCCATTATTTGGTATTCCTCCAGTTCGACCCCCCGAACTGCGATCAAGCACCAGTTTTCAAACAAAAATGGGTTCTCAACTTGCTTAGAGGTTTCCCAGATCTCTTATCTCCTTCTGAATGTGCATCCTCATTGCTTTCCTCTTTCCCTCCCTCATTCGACCACTTTCAAAGTCGAGTTCCCAGCTCGGCTCTTAAAAGAACTTCCCTTCTCTTGGTGGGACGATCCTCCGATCCTCTGCCAATGTGTCCTCCCAACCCGCCATCCCGCCCACATCAATATCACCCAAACCCCCCCCGTCTAAGTCTGAGCCCCCCGCCCACTCTATACTAATCCAAAAAAGCGACCCAAAGTCCGGCCCGAGAGACTTACCCTAAATCCTTCATCTCTTTCTAAAATCCTTTGTTGCGTTCGCTTTTGTTTTCTATCATCCATGGCATGGTTTCGTGTGAAGGAGCAAACTAGACATCAAATTGGGGCCCCGCCGCGGTTTTTGACGCGTTGGCCTGGCTGCGCTGAGCTGTAAGCCGTTTGCGCCCCGTCGAACCGTGTGGTTCTTGCCCGCTCCCCGCCAAATCTTGTTTGTCTACTTTACCTGTGGAGGCTCGATGTCTGTGGAAACAAGCTGGTTCCATCCTTTGCGCCGGCGGTGGCTGGCCACGTGTCTGCTCATGCTGCTCATCGCAACGGCGCTGCCGATCGGCGCCGCGCCGGGGTTGCCGACCGCCAAGGTTGAGGCGAACCTGGCCCAACGCCTGCAAGACGTCGGTCAGGCGCCGGTGCTCATCTTCCTGGCGGGCCAGGCCGATTTGAGCCAGGCGGCCTACCTGGTCAAGAAAGAGGCTAAAGGTGCGTTTGTCTATGCGCAGCTCAAGGATTTTGCCGAGGGCAGCCAGGCCAGCCTGCGCGCCGAGCTGACTCAGCGCGGTGTCGCCTACCAGGCTTTCCTCAGCGTCAACATGATCTACCTGCCGGCGGCTGATCTGACCCTGGTCAACGAACTGGCCGCGCGTGACGATGTGCGCTGGCTGACGCTCGATGCGTCGTTCGGTATTGACCCCAGCGAGCAGGTGACACAGCCGGTCGACGCGCCGGCGGTCATCTCCAGCGGCGTCAACTACATCCGTGCGCCGCAGGTTTGGGCCATGGGCATTGATGGCGCGGGCATCGTGGTGGCCGGCGGCGATACGGGCGTGCGCTGGACGCACGAGGCGCTCAAGCCGCAGTATCGCGGCTGGAACGGCGTCAGCGCGGATCACACCTACAGTTGGCATGATGCCATTCACGACGGCGGCGCCAACCCCTGCGGCCTGAACGTCCCTGCGCCGTGCGACGACTATTTCCACGGTACGCACACCATCGGTTCGGTGGCCGGCGACGATCACAGCGCAGTGCCGGCCTCGCGTGACCAGATCGGCGTGGCGCCGGGCGCCAAGTGGATCGCCTGTCGTAACATGAATGCCGGCGTCGGCACCATCAGCCGCTATGTCGAATGTAACGATTTCTTCCTGGCGCCTGGCGATGACACCAGCAAACAGCCGGACGTGGTCAACAATTCCTGGGGCTGCCCGGCCTCCGAAGGCTGCGACTCTGCCACCTGGACGCAGATTCAGCCTTCGATCCAGGCGCTCAACGCGGCCGGCGTCATGTTCGTGGCCTCGGCCGGCAACGATGGCGGCCAGGGGTGCGGCAGTATCAATGATCCGCCGGCCGTCTACCCGGAGTCGCTGTCGGTGGGCAATTTCTACGACGCCACCGGCGTGATTTCTGGCTCCAGCAGTCGCGGCCTGCGCGATTTCACCGGTCTCTTTGGCCCGGATGTCTCCGCGCCCGGCACCAGTATCCGCTCGGCCACCAACAGCAGTGACACCGGCTACAGCAGCGCCAGCGGCACCAGCATGGCCGGGCCGCATGTGGCGGGCCTGGTGGCGCTGATGTGGCAGGCCAACCCGGCGCTGCGCGGGCAGATCCTGGAAACGGCCCAGTACATCCGCGAGACCGCCACCCGCGTCGATAACATCACCTGCGGCGTGCTCACTCCTTATCCCGACCCGCTGGACAATCGCCCCACGCCGAACAACGTCTACGGTTGGGGGCGCATTGATGCGCTCAACGCGGTCAACGCGGTGCGTTGCCCGACCGACATTGACTACGACGGGGGCATTGACATTCGTGACGTGCAACTGGTGGCTGAAATTTGGAACACCCAACCGGGCCAGGCGCTCTACAACGCGCGTCGCAACCTGGACTTTAGCGATCCGGCCATCACGACCACCGACGTGACCGCGGTGGTGGACCGGTGGGGCGTCAATTGCACCAATTGAGCGTTCTGCCGCGAGGCCGGTCCGCACCGCCCGGCGTTCACCTGCGTGGGCGCCTGGCGGTACGCCCTTTAGGCGCGATCTCTGATCTCTGATCTCTGATATGTCACCCTACAGCGTCGAACACTCTATCCGGCTGCCACACCTGCAATTTTGCGTCGTAGGTCACCAGGGCGATCAGGCGGCCGTCGGGGTCGTAGGCGCGGCCGCTGGATAGGGGCGGCGGTGTGGGCGCGGTGACGGGGTTGCCGTGCCGCAGGACTTGCGTGCGACCCTCGTCGAGGTAAACGGGCGTCAGGTCGAGGACGGCCTGGTCGGGCGGCAGCAGGAAACGTTGCCAGTCGCCGGCACCTGCGGCCGCGGCCAGGGTCTCCAGATCCACGCTGTCCTCCAGGCGAAAATGCCCGCTGGCCGTGCGCACCAGGCCGGAGATGTGGGCGCCGCAGCCCAGCGCCTGGCCCAGGTCGAAGGCCAGGGAGCGGATGTAGGTGCCGGGCGCACAGGTCACGCTGATCGTCAGCACGGGTGAATGCCAGCTCAGCAGCTCGATCTGTTCGATCTGCACCCGGCGCGACGGCAGTTCCACAGTCTGCCCGCGCCGCGCCTTGCGGTATGCGGCGACGCCGGCGACCTTCAGGGCCGAATAGGCCGGCGGGTGCTGCTCGATGTCGCCCACAAAGCGGGCCAGCGCGTGCTGGAGATCGCCGGGCGCCAGGTCAGGCACCGGTGCGGTTGCCAGCACCTCCCCTTCGGCGTCATAGGTGCTGGTGCTAACGCCCAGGTGAATGGCGGCCTGGTAGACTTTTGTGCCGGCCTGCAGGTAGGCGATCAGGCGCGTGGCCGGCCCCAGGGCCATGAGCAGGACGCCGGTCGCCAGTGGATCGAGCGTGCCGGCATGGCCGATCTTGTCCACGCCGGTGATACGGCTGACCGCATTGACGACCCAGCGGGAGGAGCGTCCGGTCGGCTTGTGTATATTCAACAGACCAAAAATCATCGTCCTCGCGCCTGGCAGCAACCCGAATTTCTGCGCGAAACCGGTTTGTCTGCTTCATTTTTCTTCATGCCGGCTCGTCGAAGAAGGGCTGGGGAAAGCCCTGGCCGGCCAGGCTGTTATCGAGCGCGGCCAGCACCAGGCGCCGGGCATCGGCCAGCGAGCCTTCGATGTTGCAGCCGGCCGCCAGCGGATGCCCACCGCCGCCCAGAGCCAGCGCCGCCTCGGACACCGAAAAACCGGGGCAGGCGCGCAGACTGACCTCGATCTTGCCGTTGCGTTCCACAAAGATGGCAGAGACGTCGGCCTCCAGCGCGCTGGCGAGGAAACTGGACAGCCCTGCATCACTGCCATTTTCCTTGATGCCCACCGCCTGACGGTCCGCGGCCGTCACATCGCTCCACAAGATGCGGCCATGCAAACGGGCGCGGCTCAGTACGCGGCCCCACAGGTGTATCTGCGCCACTGAACGACGTTCCAGCGTCATTTCCATGATCTGAAAGAGCGGCGCGCCAGCTTGCACGAGGCGTGATGCCATCTGCAGGACGCGGGCGGAGGTGCCGTTCGTGCGAAAGCCGCGCGTGTCGGTGACCAGGCCGGTCAGCAGACTGGTAGCCAGCGCCCGCGTCAGCGGCATCTGGAGATGGTCGGCCAACAGAACCATCATCTCCGCGGTGGCCGCGGCGGTCAGGTCAATCCAGTTGACGGCGGCGAAGCGCAGATTGGTGATGTGGTGATCTATGTTGAGCGTGGAGGCGTCTGCTTGGGCATGGCGAGCAAAGAGATCGCCCAAGCGCCGGGGATCGCTGGCATCCAGCCCCACCGCCAGGTCGAACGGGCCGCTGGCGCGGCGCACGATGGTGTTGACGCCAGGTAAGAACTGAAGCATCTCTGGCACAGGATCGGCGCAGGCCAAGACGCAGGGTTTGCCCAGGTGCTTGGCAATGGCGCCGAAAGCGAGGAGGGAGCCGATGGCGTCACCATCCGGGCTGACGTGACAGACGGCTAGAATGGAACTGGCCCGGCCGATGGCCGCCACCACTTCGTTGATGGCGGCATCGGTCGGGCCTAACGTGTCGCTGACGGCTAACGGTTGCCTTTGAGTCATAGGTCGCGGTTAGTCGTCGTCTGCTGGCGCCGGAATAGGCGCCGGGGTCTGGCTGGCAATCTCGGTCAGCAGGCGATCAATACGCTCGGCGCGTGCCTCGGTGCGATCGAGTTTGAAGCTTAGTTCGGGGGTGAAGCGCAGGTTGACGTGCTCGGCCAGGCGGCGGCGCAGGTAGCCGCTGGCATGTTCCAGCCCGCGCAGCGCCTCACGCTCGACAACCGGATCGTCGTCCAGCACAGAAACGAAGACGCGCAGGTTCCGGAAATCGGACGAGATTACCACGTCGCTGACGATTACGGGCGCCAGGCGCGGGTCGCCCAGGTCGCCACTGAGGATCAGTGTCAGCTCCTCGCGTAACAGCCCGTTCAAGCGGGCTTGCCGATAACTGGTCATGTGCCACTCACCCTATCCAGCTAACTGACTTGAAAATAACATGGTCGCCAAGGCCTCTTCCCCCTTTCTGCGCTTAGCCCGCGTTCCATCTTGTACGCTTCGAGGATGTCGCCCGACTCGTAGGCTTCGAATTTCTCCAGGGTAACGCCACATTCGAAGCCAGCCTTGACATCGCTCACATCTTCCTGGAAGCGCTTCAGTGACTGCATGCGCGTGGTGGCAACGAGTTGGTCGCCGCGCTTGATGCGGATCAGCGAGCCACGCGTCACAAAACCACTGCGCACGATGCAACCGGCCACGGTGCCCTTCTTGCTCAGGTGGAACACCTGGCGCACTTCGATTTCACCCTGGCTGGCCTCCTTGTAAACCGGCTCCAGCATACCCTTCAGGGCCAGTTCCACCGACTCCAGCAAGTTGTAGATCACGTCGTAGGTGCGCACGTCCACGCCCTGGGTTTCGGCCACATTTTGCGCGGCGCCGTCCAGCGACGCATTGAAACCGATCACGATGGCACTGGACGCAGCGGCCAGGTTGATGTCTGACTCGGTGATCTTGCCCACGCCCTGGTGCAAGATCTTGATCTTGACTTCGTCATTGCTCAGGCGGTTCAACGAATTGACGATCGGCTCCAGCGAACCCTGGAAGTCGGCCTTCAGGATCAGGTTCAGTTCTTTGACCTGACCGGCCTGCATCTTCTGGAAGACGTCCTCCAGGCTCACCAGTTTGATCGGTGCGGCGGCTGCCACCCGGTGCGCAACCTGCCAGGCCTCGGCCTCGGTGCGCGCCGCGTTGTAGTCAGCCGTTACCTTGAAGGTGCTGCCGGCCGTGGGCGCCGTGCTGAAGCCCATGACGCGGACCGGCATACTGGGAGGCGCCGCGTCCAGCGCGTTGCCGCGGTCATCGAACATCGCGCGCACGCGACCGGCCACCCCGCCGGCGACGATCGGGTCTCCCACGCGCACCGTGCCGGTCTGCACCAGCAGGGTGGCAATTGCACCACGTCGGGGGTCATTTTCGCTTTCGATCACCGTACCAATGGCGTGACCTTCGGGGCTGCTCAGCGGCGGATTGATGTCGGCCACCAGCAGGATGTTTTCCAACAGGTCGTTGATGCCGCGCTTCATCCTGGCCGAGACCGGCACGCAAACGACATCACCACCCCACTCTTCGATCAACAGGCCCGAATCGGCCAATTCCTGCTTGACGCGATCCGGGTTGGCGTTCGGTTTGTCCACCTTGTTCATCGCCACGACGATCGGCACCTTGGCCGCCTTGGCATGGCTGATGGCTTCCTTGGTCTGCGGCATGACGCCGTCATCGGCCGCCACCACCAGCACCACAATGTCGGTCACCTGGGCGCCACGCGCGCGCATGGCGGTGAAGGCTTCGTGCCCGGGCGTGTCGAGGAAGGTGATCTTGCGGCCGTTCAACTCGACCTGGTACGCGCCGATGCGCTGAGTGATGCCACCCGCCTCGCCTTCGACCACGTTGGTCTTGCGAATTGCATCGAGCAGGGTGGTCTTGCCATGATCCACATGCCCCAGCACGGCAACCACCGGCGGGCGTTCGATCAACTTATCTTCCACCTGCGATTCCAGAATGCGCTGCCGCAGGGTCTTTGGCTCTGCGTTGGCCAGTTCCGCCGCGCTCTTGCCCTCAGGCTCAGCCGTTGGAATCGGCTTGACCTCCACGCCAAACTCGGAACCAATCACCGTCGCCGTGCCGAAGTCAATCGTCTGCGTGATGGGCGCCATGATGCCGTAGTTCATCAGGACCTTGATGAGGTCTATCGGGCTTTCCTGCATCAACTGCGCCAGGTCACGCACGGTGATGGCGGGTGGAATTTCGACGAAGGTTGGCTTGAGCGATTTCACAGGTGCGGCGGCCACGACCGGTGATGCGGCCGGCCGCGCGCCCGAATGGCCCGTGTGCGGGCCTCTGCTGCCCCCGGAACGGCCTCCCTGCGAGCCGCCGGGCCGGTTCTGCCCCTGGGGCGGCCGCGATTGACCCTGGCCAGATCTGCCTGGCAAGGCGTCGCCCCGCTGCGCCGCGCCGGAGGATGACGGTACCGGGCGCGATCCCGCGCCCGGTGTCTGCGTGCGGCCAGGCGGGGCCGCGGATGGGGGTCTGGGGCTGTCCCAGCGAACGGGCTGTCCGGTCGTGCTCGGCGGTCGTGCCGGCTGATTGCTGCTCGGCGGTCGTGCCGGCTGATTGCTGCTCGGCGGTCGTGCCGGCTGATTGCTGCCCGGCGGTCGCGCCGGCTGATTGCTGCCCGGCGGTCGTGCCGGCTGATTGCTGCCCGGCGGTCGTGCCGGCTGATTGCTGCCCGGCGGTCGCGCCGGCTGATTGCTGTCCCCGCCGGCTGGCCGTGGCGCGGCTGGCCCTGGCGTTGCCGGACGCGCGGCTGGCCCGACCGGACTTGGCGTCGGGCGCGAACCATTGGCCGATGATGGCGGTTGACTCGGGGTTGCGCGGGGCGCGGCGCTGCGTGCAGGTTCGCGAGTGCCAGGCGCGGGGTTTTCTTTGGCTACTTTGACAGCGCTGGCCGCAACGCCCAGCGCCGGGGACAGCGGCTGTCGTTCATCTTTGCCCTGTCCGTTACCGTTCTGCTTGTCTTGACCGGTATGCAGGGGCGGGGGTGTTGGTTGTTGTGTTCCTGTTTTTAATTTTACTTCTGTTGCCATATTTCTACGCCTCCCCAATGATCCTGTCAAGCACGTGTTGACAAGTCAGGTGCCCCCTGAAGCGTTACCAGGGTTGGGCAAGCGCCTACAACCTGGTCAATGGGCGATCACATCGCGCCGCATTCAGGAATCTCTATGTCACTCATGTTATTATTGGCTTACGGGGGTTACCCGTTAACCCTGGTGTGATCGGTTCAGGTATGGAGGCGCCGGGAAGGCGCAGAGGGCGACTTAGCAGGACTCAGGAAGTCAGTAAAGTGAAGAAGAAAGGACGAGGAGCGAACGTTGTTGATTTACATACGCTCATTCCCCTGTGTTTCCCAGTCTGCTATGTCGCGACGCCGGGCAAATCCCATGCCTGACAGATATTGTTGCTGCCGACTCATATCCTTTTGACGTAACTGATGCCATCTATGCATGGCCTGCATTATGGTTGCGGTGACCCACCCATTTGCGTCACTCGCCTTTAGACTCGACTACTTCAGAAAAAGATACATGGTTGGCCGCATAGTCACGCAGAGCCGTGATCTCGGCGACGGTCAGCGTCGTGTGCAATGCACGCGCGAGCACTTGACCACTTAACGCCCGTTCCCAACAGGAGGGGCGCTGACAAAGATAGGCGCCACGACCGGCACGCTTCCCCGTGGGATCCGCCAGCACGCCTTCGGTCGGTGTGCGCACGATGCGAATGAGGGCACGTTTGCCCTGCACCTCTCGGCACACCACGCACATGCGCTGCGGCACACGCCGCGGCTTGGTCGTCACGCCCTACTCCGCGTCAATCTCGCTCCACGCGTCCGCCTCACGTTTGTGGCGGCGCACCGACACCACTTCACCACGTGTCTCATCGAACACCAGGTGCTGCTTCTTGCCGCGTTTGCGCTTGCGCTCGCGCTCGACTTCGGCATCACCTTCGGCATCACCTTCGATCACACCCATTTCTGGATAGTCTTCCGGTGCGACCTCGACATGGAAGCCTTCGCCGCTTTCGTCCCACACCACGGGCCCTGGTTGCAGCGCCACTTCGGCGTCGGTCTCGGCCGCCTCGTCAATCGCGGCGGTCGGCTCGGCTGTCACGGCCGCTGGCTCGATCACCGGCGCAGGTTCCGCGTCCGGTTCAACCGCAATCGCCTGTGGCGCGGGCGCTACAGGCTCCGGCTTTGGAGCGGCGGCTGGCGGCACAAGGGCAACGTGCTCCGGTTCCGGGACAACGGTGCGCTCTGGCGGGGCCGCTTTTTCAGTTGCCGTCGCGGGCGGCATGGCCGGTTCGAATACACGGCTCTCCAGTTCGAGGGTATCGAACGCCGGCCCGGAAGCCGACGCCGCGCGGTCCTTCAGAATTTGCTCGGCCAGGGACAGCAGGTCGCGCTCCGGGGCCAGGGCATGGCGCGCCTTGGAGATCAATGCCTGTGACAGGTTTTCCTTGGCCGCATCGGTTTCGTTCTTGATGTCAATCCGCCAACCGGTCAATTTGGCCGCCAGGCGTGCGTTCTGCCCTTCCTTGCCGATGGCCAGGGACAGCTGGCGGTCAGGCACGACAACGATGGCTGTCTTATTCTCGCTCCCGTGATCGTCGAGAAAGACTTCGTTGACCTTCGCCGGGCTGAGGGCGCTAATGATGAAGGTGCGCGTGTCGCTGCTCCACTCGACCACGTCAATTTTCTCACCGTTCAGTTCGGTGACAATGTTCTGAATGCGTACCCCGCGCATACCGACGCACGCCCCCACCGGGTCCACGCCAAACTGGATGGCAACCACCGCCACTTTGGAGCGCTGGCCCGGTTCACGGGCGATGCTTTTGATCTCAACCGAGCCATTGGCAATTTCTGGCACTTCCAGTTCGAGCAAACGGCGCAGCATGTTACGGTGCGTGCGCGAGAGCTTGATGACCGGGCCGCGCGGCCCCTTTTGCACGTCGGTCAGGTACGCGCGCAGGTGGGCGTTGACGCGATAACGCTCGTTGGGAATCTGCTCCAGCTTGGGCAGAAGCGCATCGCCACGATCGAGGGCCACCGTGACATCGCCGGTCGTGTAATCAATGCGCTGGATGGTGCCGCTGACAATCTCATTTTCACGGTCGGCAAAGGCCTTGAATGTGGCGTCGCGTTCCGCGTCGCGAATGCGCTGCAGAATGGTCTGCTTGGCCGTTTGCGCGGCAATACGGCCAAAATCGTTCGGCGTGGTTTCGACGTAAACGGTTCCGCCCAGTTCGGCCTGCTTGTCTAGGGCTGTGGCTGGGCCGAGCAAAATTTCGTTCTTAACGTCGGTAACCTTCTCGACCACCTGGCGCGCGGAAAAGACACGGATACTGCCCGTGTCCTGGTCAATCTTGACCATGATATTGCCAGTCGCGCCAAAGTTGCGCTTGTACGCCTGCACCAGAGCGGCTTCGATGGCATCAATGACCACATCCCGTTGCAGCGACTTCTCTGAGCAGATCTGGTTAATCGCAATAATCAACTCATTCCGCATGCCGTTTTGAGTTTCCTCCGCACCACATTTTTTCGCCCTGTTCTACGCCAAAAAGAAAAGTGGGGCTGGCCCACTTTTTCTGCAAACAATGCTCTGACGAGTACAGTTTCATTTTAGCACACGCCGTGAGAACTTGCAAACTTTTGAGGAAGAGATCAGAGGAAGGGATCGAGATCAGAGATGGAGGGCAGAGCACCACCCAAAGTCCAAATTCCCCCCGGCAGGCGAGATCGGCAATCGGCCATCCAACTCCCCACCCCAATCTCCGGCCAGTCTTCAATCCCGGCCATCGTCGGTCAATAATCGGCAATTGCCAATGAATGCAGGGCGTCCAGTTCGTGCTCCAGGGCAGGAGGGCGTGGATGTAGGCCAGTGTGGTTTCGGCCAGGGGAAGCCAATAGGTGCGCTCGAAGTAGTTGGCGGTGCGGTCGCGCCAGTGGTCGGCGGCTGCCTGCCACTCGGCTTCCATCTGGCGGGCGATGTCCAGCATCGGTGTGCTCAGGTCGTCCATCGTTCGTCATCCTCTCCGTTCGGCGCCGCCGGGCACGCCCTCGCGACGTTCGGCCGGTTGGGCCGCCCCTTGCTCTGACCAGGGGGATGGCGGCTCGACGGGCGCTGACGGGCCAGGCGCCGGCATCGGCTCGGCGGCGTCCTCTGCTAACAGGGCGTCGAGGTCAATGCCAGCTTCGATCAAGGCCCACTCACCGCTTGCCTGGCGGCCATAGACGGCCGCGGTGGCGCGGGCGTAGTCGGTGACAACGGCCAGCGTCGGCACGTTGGCTGCTCCCATCTCCTGCACCAGGCGGCCGAGGCGCGCATTGGTTGGACTCCACTGCGCCGACGCGGGGTCGGTCATCCTGGTCGCGGCTTGAGCTACCCAGGCGGCTGAGCCTTGCTCGCCCGCCGCGGTTCGACCCAGGCGCAGCGCGCCGTCCTGACTGGCTTTGGACTCCACCACGATCAGCGGCAGGCCCGGCG
This sequence comes from Candidatus Amarolinea dominans, assembly GCF_016704685.1. Classification (NCBI taxonomy): domain Bacteria; kingdom Bacillati; phylum Chloroflexota; class Caldilineae; order Caldilineales; family Candidatus Amarolineaceae; genus Candidatus Amarolinea; species Candidatus Amarolinea dominans. The sequence continues at coordinate 2,265 of NZ_JADIZS010000027.1, read as the reverse complement.
CACTGAAGACGCGGTCGAAGCCGTGTGTGGGCTGGGTAAAGGTCATCTCCTGCAGCCCGAAGCGGCGGCTGAGAACGATGGAAGCCATCTCCTCGCCGGCGCGGCCCAGCACGTGATTCACCCGCCCCTGCGCCAGGCGCATGACGCCGATGGTTGCGCCCATCAGGCTGGGTATGCCCGCAGCGCCCAGACCCAACGCCGCACCGATCAATTGGGTGGTCTGATAGGCTTCCAGGGCAGCGATGCGGCGATCCAGGTAGGTAACGGCGCCGGACAGGTCGGCGTCGAGCGCCTGTTCCAGGTCGTGTCGCCGGTGCTCCCACGCGCTGACGACGGCATCGAAGCGGCGACGCCTGGTCAGGATGTGCGCCAGGCGCTGTTCCGCGCGCTGCAACGCTTGCTGGATGCGGCCACAGTCCACAGGAAATCCCTGGGCCGCGGCGCGATAACAGTCATAGAGAAGGTCGGTGAGGTGGCGTATGCGGCCGCGGGCCGCATCTTCCAGGTCATCGAAGGTTTGGGTCGCGTGGAAGACGGCAGTCTGCACCGGCGGCAGGGCCTCGGAGGTGCGGCCGGCAAAGGTGAGCAGCGCCGCGCGCAGATCCTGCAGCGCGTCCAGATCAGCGTGGATTTGGGTCATCGGCCCTCATGGGGTTCGAACAGCAGCGAATCATCAACTGGCGGTCACTGTTCACCTTGCGCATCAACTTGGACAGGATTGACAGGATGAACAGGATTTTCACCGCCCGAGGTGTGGGGCATTCAGTTGACCGCCAATTGATTTGGACAGGATTGACAGGATGAACAGGATTTTCGTCCTGCGGTGAGCAAAACAATCGGCACGGAGAGCCAAATATCCTGTCAATCCTGTAAATCCTGTCTCAGTCCCCGCTGGCCTGAGCCATCACAGTCGGCGCAGCCATTGGGGGTTGCCAACCCAATGCCTACGTGTCAAGGAATATGATTAGCCTCTCGATCAGGAGCGCCAGGTGATTCTCATGGCCGTCCGTGGCGGCCAGGTAATGTTCGACCCCGCGGGCCACTTCTTCCAGGTCGCGACCGAACTCGTGGTATTTGTTGTCGGTCCACACGCCGCCCAGGTCGCGCCAGTGGCCGATCATGCTGCGAAACTCGTCGTCGAGCAGTTGGTCGAAGCGGCGCAGGTGATCGAGAAAACTCTGCATCTTTTCAACATCGGCATGGATCGCACTCATGGTTGGTCTCTCTCCTTTTTGAGGCGGACGGGGCTGCCCCAACCCGGCCGCAACTGACGGCCTGCTTCCAGGCCCACAGTGTACGCTTGTCATCGGCAAAAAGCAAGAAATCATCCACGAAGCGCAGGTAGGCCGCGCAGCCCAGCTCACGCGTCACGAAATGATCGAACTCGTTGAGATAGCAGTTTGCCCAAAATTGACTGGTCAGGTTGCCGATGGGCAGGCCGCGCGGGCGGTTGACGGCAAACAAGTCGTCGTGCGGGAAGTAGACCATGTCATACTCTCCGGCCAGCGCGCCGGCGCCGCTGCGCAGAATCAACGCGATCAGGCGACGCAGGTCGCCGTCCTGGATGCGTCGGTCGAGGGTGTGCTGCAGGATGCGATGATCAATGCTGGGAAAGTATTGGCGCAGATCGCACTGCAGAACGTAGCGATAGCGCTGCAGCCAATGCTGGCATGTGTCCAGGCAGCGATGCGTGCCCTTACCCACGCGGTTGGCGTAGGAGTGGCTGATAAAGCTGGCCTCGAACGCCGGTTCGATGATGTTGCACAGGGCATGATGCACGACCCGGTCGCGGAAGGGCGCCGCGCTGATGAGTCGGCGCTTGGGTTCATGGATGAAGAAATGGACATACGCGCCGGGGCGGTAGCTGTGCGTGGCCAACTGCTCCTGCAGGCGCACCAGGTTGTCCTCCAGGCGATATTCGAAGCGCGCCGCGGGGCCGCGGCCGCGTTTGCCGCGCGCCGCCTGGCGGTAGGCGGCGAGAGGTTGTCCCAGCGATAGACATCAGCGTAGCGGCCGGTCACTTGTTTGACCATCGGTAACTCCTTTGCATGGTGCAGCAGCGAGCGTCAAAGCGCATGAGGTTTTTGCGAAAAAATTTGGCCGCCTGCGGCGACCTGGTTGCAGGGAACGCCTTACGAGGGGGATATTCAGTTCGGGGGCATCTCACGGGAGCAAGCCAGCGGGTCAGAGGTCCAGCGTTTTCCAGAGGCCAGAGGCGCCAGAGTTCAGAGGCCCAACAGCTAGGGGCGCACAACCCGAAAACCG
>NZ_JADIZS010000026.1:0-112780 GCF_016704685.1 Candidatus Amarolinea dominans | reverse complement strand
GCTTTGCACCGGGCTGGTATCTGCTGGCTGACCGCCCCAACCCGACGCCGTTCGACATCGTGCATGCCGGCCTGGGAACCACGGGCAGCGACGCGGCCCTGGTGCAGCGCCGGTTGGCCGCACAACCCCCGCAGGCGATCATCATGCCCGCCTGGCAGTGGCGGCCGGACGCCCAACCGCCCCGCGGCGACGCCCTGGCCGTGCAACAGGGTTTGGCCGCGTGGTGGGCCGCTCTCCCCCAGACTTATCGTGAAATCCCCCTGCCCACCGTGAGCCGTTGGGTCCTGCTGGTCAGGTAGCTCACCGCGTGGCAAACATCTCCACATAGCACCCAGCCGGGGGTATCCGGCGCATCGAGGAGGAAAGTATGAAAAGCAATTTCGTCAAGATAATCACTTCTGTGATGGTATTGGCCTTGATCGTTTCTTATCCCGTGGCATTAGCGGGCAGCTATCATACCGGCATTACGGTAGATGGTAGTGTGACTGACTGGAACGCCGACGAATTAGTGGCTCGTGAAAGCACCGATGACAGTAGCTTTGGAACGACCAACAACCTTGACCGCCTGTTCGTGACCTGGGACTCCCTCTATCTGTATTTGCGCGTGCAAGGAGAATATGAAAATAGCGGCAACAATGGATTCGTGGTCTTCCTGGACATCGAGTATGGCGGTGCATCCAACAGTGGTGTTGACAATCTCACCGGTCTGACCGACTCGACCGGAGCGGTGGATGCGCTCGTTACCAACCCCAGTTTTGACGAGAGCGACAGTAACTTCAAGGCTGATTACGCGACGGGTGTTTTTCAGAGAAGCACAGTGTCTGCTGGAAGCACTTCGGACAATGCTGGTTTGCGTGGATGGGGCGGCGATGGCGGCCGTGGCGGATCCACGAGCGTTTTTGCCTGGTTGACGGGGGTTGCTATCGCCATCACCGAGGGAACGCCTGATGAGGCGGAATTCTCGATCTCCTGGAATGACCTTTACGGGGCCGGCGCCGGCAAGGTTCCCACGGATGCCAAACTAGGTGTTGTTGTTGGTTATGGCAATACTCCGGGCGGCACCAGTGATGAGACCTTGCCAACGAACGGCGGCGGGGGTGGAGGTACGTTTAGTTCCATCTACACCGTAGATGTGGATGCCGATAACGACGGCTATCCTGATATCGGTGTCAAGACGGGCGACTCGAGCCTGGCCGACAACAGTACGGCCACCTCCAGTCAACCTAACAATGCTACCACCTACACCAGCGCCAAGACGATTGATGGTCGCCTGGACGATTGGCATACGAATGAGTTTCTGGGTGCTGGGACCAGTACCGGCGGTGGTGAATCACAGATGCGCTATTTCTTGACTTGGGACGCCAGCAACATCTACGTGGCCTTTGCCGGACTTGGTAGTGGCAGCGGCGACAAGTTCAACGTGTTGATTGACACTACCCTGGCAAATGGTGATCCAGATCGTGGAGGGTTTGCAGGAGTGCAGTTCAACAATGCCTTCGAACCTGAGTATGCTTATCAGTGGAACGGTGCTTCTCTCAACAAGTACCAGGCATCGGGTACCAGTTGGAGCGATGTATCGGATGATGGTAGTGGCAGTGACACCAACACGGATCCCGTTATTGTCGAGCTTTCGATCCCTCGCAGTGGGATCGGCTCACCTTCGAGCCTGGGTGTCTACCTGTACGCTTCCAATTCTTCGGACGCTGACTACGATGCCTTCAGGAATACGCCGGACAATATCAGCGCGTCTCCCCTGGAGAATCCGCTGGTCAATACCTACACTATGATTACCAAGTGGACGAACCTGGGCACTGGTGTGGATGTCAATGATGCCGATGTTCCCCTGGCCGCGGCCCTGGCCGGCTTCGACGCAGCGCAGGCCGGCGAGGCCATCCGCGTGAGTTGGGAAACGGTCAGCGAGATCGGCAACCTGGGCTTCAACCTGTGGCGCGGCACTTCGCCGAATGCGCCGGACGTGCAGCTCAACGCCAGCCTGATCCCGTCGCAGGCGCCGGGCAGCAGCCAGGGCTTCAGCTACGAGTGGCCCGACAGCGCCAACCTGGTCAACAACACCACCTACTACTACTGGCTGGAGGATGTGGACACCGCCGGCGCGATCACGCGGCACGGGCCCATCAGCGCGACCTATTCCGCGCCCACGGCCGTGCGCCTGCTGACCGCGGACGCCTCACCTGCGCTGCCGTTCGCCCTACCCCTGACCGCCGTCGGCCTGGCCGCCCTCGCCGCCCTGACCCTCCGCCGCCGGCGCTAGAAATTCGCACACAGGGACACCAAGGGCAGAAAACTCTTTGTGTCTTGGTGTCCCTGTGTGAGCCGGGAAAGAGTTCGCACACCAAGACACAAAGGACACCAAGGGCAGAAAACCCTTCTTTGTGTCTTGGTGTCCCTGTGTGAGTCCTTTTGTGTGAGCCAGGAAAAGAGTCTCACACGAAGATTGCTGGCTTACAGTCCTGTCAGGTATTTGTAACACATTTCGTCAGTTGCCGGGCCTACTATGAAGGTCAACTGGTATTTGTTCCAGTCGAACCCTAACCCGAAGGAGGCTTCCGGTGTTACATTCGATTCGACGATTCGCCCCCCTGGTTTTGCTCGTACTCTCGTTGATTTCCGTGCCCCTGGCGCAGGCCAACAGCGCTGTGAACGGCGCGGCCCTACTGGCGGAACCGTTGGCCGCCATTTCGTTTTCTGGCAGCTACGGCCCTCAAACCTTCGATACCCTTGCCAATTCCGGCTCAAGCTCATCGCTGCCCCCAGGATGGGAACTCTCGGAGAGCGGCGCCCAGGCCAACACGCAGTACACGGCCGGCTACGGCAGCTCAGGCACCGGAGACACCTACAGCTTCGGAGCCAGCGGCAGCAGCGAACGCGCCCTGGGGACCCAGCGATCCGGCAATTTCTCCTCCATGTTTGGCGTTCAGTTCCAAAACGACACGGGCGAAGAACTGACCGAGTTGTCTGTTCAATACGTCTGTGAGCAGTGGCGTCGCGGCGGTTCGGGCGCCGCTGATCGGCTCGATTTTCAGGTCAGCACCAACGCCACCTCGTTGACGACCGGAACCTGGATCAATGCCAATGCCCTCGATTGCATCAGCCCGGTCACCTCCGGCTCGGCCGGCGCCAAAGATGGGAATGCCAGCGCCAACCGCACCGCCGTCTCCGGCCTCATCGGCGGCCTGAGCATTGCCAATGGCGCCACCTTCTGGCTGCGTTGGACCGACTTCGATGTTTCCGCTGGCAATGATGGCCTGACCGTTGACGGTTTCACGCTGGCGCCCGGCGCCCTGGCCGCGGTCCTGGCGAGCTTCGACGCCGTGCAGTCCGGGGACGCCATCCTGGTCACCTGGGAGACGGTGTCCGAGGTGGGCAACGTCGGCTTCAACCTGTGGCGCGGAACCACGCCGAACGCGCCGGACGTGCAGCTCAACAGCACGCTGATCCCGTCGCAGGCCCCGGGCAGCAGCCAGGGCTTCAGCTACGAGTGGTTGGACGCGGCCAACCTGGTCAATAACACCACCTACTACTACTGGCTGGAGGATGTGGACATCGCGGGCGTGGTCACGCGGCACGGCCCCATCAGCGCGACCTATTCCCGCGCCCACGGCCGTGCGCCTCCTCGGCTTCGACGCCGCCCCCGCTCCCCTGTTCGCCCCTGACGCGTGGGCCTGGCCGGCCTGTCCGCCCTGACCCTCCGCCGCCGGCGCTAGAAATTCGCACACAGGGACACAAAGGACACCAAGAACAGAGATTTCTTCTTTGTTTCTTGGTGTCCCTGTGTGAGCATCGCCGGCAACGCGAAAAATCCATCCGTCTATCAGTTAGTCCGGTTGCAGTATCGTTGCTATCCCCGCGCTACGGCGGAATCGGCTGTCACCGATATCCCGCAGCCGTTCCTGTCTTCCCCGGAAAGGAAATACACTGATGCGGATTCCTCGAAAACCTGGTGCGCCTGTTTCCCCTCGTCGTTGTGATGGCCCTCCTGCCCCTGGCCGGCGTTACACCCAATGCGGAGCACGTGCGCGCCGCGCCGGCTGCGGCCATCAGCCTCTCCGCTCCTTACGAACAGAACTTCGATACATTGTCCAATACTGGCACCGGAAATCCCTGGACCGATGATTCAACTATTGCCGGTTGGTACACCAACAAGACAACCTACAATGCCGGAACCGGCACCAGCACCACCGGATCTGTCTTCAGTTTTGGTTCGACCGGTTCCACGGAACGCGCGCTAGGCTCGGTGGCATCTGGAACGACCGGTGCCATTTACTACGGCGTGCGCCTGGTCAACGACACCGGCTCTACTGTGTCTGCCATAGCCATAGACTACACCGGCGAACAGTGGCGAAACAGTGCAGATGCATCGCAGCACTCGCTCGCGTTTGCCTACCAGGTCGGCGCTACCAGCCTCACTGGCGGTTCGTGGACCGCCGCAAGTTCGCTCAATTTTGCCGGTCCAATTTCAGGAGGCACGGCTGGCGCGCTGGACGGAAATCTTGCTGCCAATCGAACCACGTTGTTTGCGGTTGTCAATGTCACCGTGACCAACGGCCAAGAGATTTGGCTCCGCTGGCAGGATGATAACAGCAGCGGCGACGATCACGGGTTGTCTATTGACGACTTCTCTGTGTCTGCACAACCGTATCTGGTGGTGACAAAAACCGCCAGTGAAAGCTCGGCCAGCCCTGGCGATGCACTCAACTATACGTTGGAGATACAGAATCTTGGAACAGTCGCCAGCGGCGTCACGGTGAGCGATGACTTCGATGAGACGAAGCTCGATTTTCTCAACTCATCTCCGGCCACATCCTCCTTCAACAGCAGCACGCAGGCGGCCACCTGGAGCATCGGCGCGCTGGCCGCGGGCGCTTCCACCACCATCAACGTGGAAGTCAACACCCTGGGCGGCGCCAGCGGCACGGTCAACAACGCCGCCACCGCCACCGGCGCCGGCCTGGGCGTCTCCACCTCGAACACGGCGGCCGTCTCCATCGTGGCGATTCCCACCCCATCCATCACCACCAACGGCTCCAAGACCTGCGGCACGGCCGGCGGTGTGAACGCTGAAGGCCCCGGTTTCTGCGACGCCGCCACCGGCCCGGGCGCGGAAAGCATCCTCTTGAGCATGAGCCCCTGCCGGGCCGCCGGCAAGATGTGCTTCATGGTGGATGTGCAGGCCAATGAGAGCTTGACGATCCATTCCAACGGCACAACCGCAGCGGGCAATCTGACCACAACCCCCTATTACCAGGGCGCGGCCGGTTCTTCGACCAACCAGGGCGACGCCACCGGCGTCAAGGACACCAGCATCACCGTGCCGGCCAGCGGCGTGGATCAATACCAGGTCTGCTTCGAGGGCACGGGCGGCGAGGTGCGCGACCTGTACGTCAAGTTCGCCACTCCCTCCGGCGCGACCGGCCGTATTCACTCGGACGCCTGGTGCATGTCCAACAAGACCTTCTGTCCCACCTGCAAGTTCGACTTCACCGTGCTGGCGCGCTGCGGTGAAAAGCTGCGCCTTCCCTTCGATGATTTCGAGAACATGACCGGCCTCAAGGTCTTCAAGCCGGGCGCGGGCGGCGCGCCGTCAACCACCACGCTGGCCGCGGTCTCGGTCCATCGCGTGCAGGGCGCCACCGATTGCACCTACTGGTCGCATGCGGGCGGCGACCCCAGCTCCACCAGCGGCACGTATGACGGCTCCTACTGCGGCAAGTCCATTCCGGCAGTCAACAGCGACAACGATACCGTGGCCTGGTACGACGGCGATGCGCTCAATCTGAGCAACGTCATCACCAACGAGGAATACTGGGGCGATGCCTGCTACACCGACCCGCCGCCGGACCCCACCGTGTCTAAAGGCTACTGCGCAGGCGGCGGCCTGTGCGAGTCGGCCTCGCCGGGCGATTCTAACTACAACAGCCAGGCGCAGATCTACCTGGAGATTGACCTGAGCGCTGCGGCCAACGGCTGCGGCGCCTACACCCTGCAGTCTGATCGCGCCACCGGCTACAACTGGAGTCTGCAGAGCTTCTGCTACGACGGCAGCACTCAGTTGGGCGCGCAGCAGGTCTACTTCAACGGTGCGACGCAGTGCAGCGGCGGTAATGCGCCCGGCCTGGCCGCCACGTCTGCCCTGCCTGAACTGGTCATTGACACCACCCTGGAAATCCTCGCCAATGGCGCGGTCAACCCGGCCGCGTGCAGCGGCGGCGTAGTGGACGCGCCCATCACCGTCAGCTACAATCTCGCCAATCCGAGCTGCGGCGCGGCCACCGGCCCCTTCAGCAACGCCTTCACCATCAGCGACGCCGGATGCGGCCAACAGCGCGACCCACAGCAGCGTAGCAACGCTGGCCGCGTACGCCCAACGCACCGAAACAGTCAACACCACCGTGCAGTGCGCATGCAGCGGCAGCCTGCTCATCGGCGGCGCTCTGCAAGTCACCAGTACGACCCTCGATTCCGCGTCCAGCCTGACCGAATGCTCCGAAAACAGCAACGCCGTCAACTGTCTGCCCACCACCTCGGTGACGCAGTCGCCGGCCGTTACCTCCTGCCTCAGCCTGTGGAACGCCGCAGGCACGCCCCTGGCCGCGGCGCTGGCGGGCTTCGATGCGACGCAGAGCGGCGAGGCCATCCGCGTGAGCTGGGAGACGGTCAGCGAGATCGGCAACGTCGGCTTCAACCTCTGGCGCGGAACCACGCCGAACGCACCAGACGTGCAGCTCAACGCCAGCCTGATCCCCTCGCAGGGGCCGGGCAGCAGCCAGGGCTTCAGCTACGAATGGCTGGACGCGGCCAACCTGGTCAACAACACCACCTACTACTATTGGCTGGAGGATGTGGACATCGCCGGCGCGGTCACGCGGCACGGCCCCATCAGCGCGACCTACGCGGCGCCCACGGCCGTGCATCTCCTCGACATCAGCGCCGCGCCCGCATCCCCCATCATCCTGCCCCTGGTTGCGATGGGCCTGGCCGGCCTGTCCGCCCTGACCCTCCGCCGCCGGCGCTAGAAATTCGCACACAGGGACACAAAGAACACCAAGAGCGAAAGAGTTCTTCTTTGTGACCCTGTAAAACTGATTGGCGCTCTTTGCGTTAAAGATTAACGCCAGAGCGCATAGGCAAGCCAAGCTTTTTGCTTTTGTCTTGGTTGCACCTTTGCGTCCTGAGCGTATTTGCGTTGGGAGAGTTAGCGCAAGGCCGAAGGGCGTAACCGCATCGGTTTGCGCCTTTGCAGTGAAGAATGAGTGTACAGGCGGCGCTAATCTTGCTGGCAACTGCGGGCGATGCTATAATGTGTTCAGGATCGCATCTCACCCATCGAGCATAAACTATGGCCCTGACGCTGCAAGACGTCGAACACATTGCCGAGCTGGCGAAGCTGGGCTTGACTGCCGAAGAGAAAGAGCGCTTTCGCACGCAGCTCTCCACTATCCTCGATTACGCCCAACGCCTGCAAAACCTAGCGACCGACGACATCGAGGCGACGGCCTCCGTCCTGCCGCTGACCAACGTCTGGCGCGAGGACGTGGCGCGGCCCTGCCTGCCCACCGAAGACGTGCTGGCGAACGCGCCTAACGCCGAAGACAACCATTTCCGCGTGGCCGCGGTGCTGGAAGAAGAGTGATGGCCGTGGACCTCTTTCGCCTTACCATTCACGACGCGCATGACCTGTTGCAACGCGGGCAGTTGACCTCCCTGGCTCTGACCCAGGCGGTGCTCGACCGCATCCTCGCCCTGGACAACGATCTGCAGGCGTATCTGACCATCGTGCCCGAAATGGCGCTGGAAATGGCCGCGGCCGCGGATCAACGCCGCAGCCAGGGCGAAGACCATCCCCTGCTCGGCATTCCTCTCGCCATCAAGGATGTGCTCTGCCTGGAAGGAGTGCGCACCACCTGCGGCTCGCGCATCCTGGAAGATTTCATCCCCCCCTTCACCGCCACCTCGGTCGCCCGGCTGGAAGCGGCCGGCGCGGTCTTCCTGGGCAAAACCAACACCGATGAGTTCGCCATGGGTTCCTCCACCGAGAACTCCGCCTTTTGCACCACCCACAACCCGTGGGATCTGACGCGTGTGCCCGGCGGCTCCAGCGGCGGCAGCGCCGCGGCCGTGGCCGCAGACCTGTGCCTGGGCGCGCTCGGCACCGACACCGGCGGCAGCGTGCGCCAACCCGCCTCCTTCTGCGGCGTCGTCGGCCTCAAGCCCAGCTACGGCCGGGTCAGCCGCTATGGCCTGATCGCGTTTGCCTCTTCGCTCGACCAGGTGGGCGTCTTTGGCAAAGACGTGACCGACGCCGCCATCCTCCTGCAAACCATCGCCGGGCACGATCCGCTCGATTCCACCAGCATGCCCCTGCCGACGCCGGACTATCGCCGCGCCCTGACCGGCGATGTGCGCGGTATGCGCATCGGCGTGCCGGCCGAGTATTTCATCGCCGGCATGCAGCCCGAAACCGAGCAGGCGGTGCGCGCGGCCATCGCCAGACTGGCCGACCTGGGCGCGGAGATCATCGAAGTCAACATGCCGACCACCGCCGAGGCCCTGCCGGTCTACTACCTGATCGCGCCAGCCGAGGCCTCGGCCAACTTGGCCCGTTACGACGGCGTGCGCTTTGGCCTTTCCGCCGGCGCCACCGACATCTGGGAGAACTACCGCCAGACGCGCGGGGCCGGCTTTGGCCCGGAGGTCAAGCGCCGCATCATGCTCGGCGCCTACGCGCTCAGCGCCGGTTACTACGACGCCTATTACCTGCGCGCGCAGAAGGTGCGCACCCTGATCCGCCGCGACTTCGAGCGGGCGTTTGCGCAGGTAGATGTGATGGCCTGCCCCACCTCGCCCTTCACTGCCTTCAAGATCGGCGAAAAGGCGGACGATCCCCTGCAGATGTACCTGGCCGACATCTTCACCCTGTCGCTCAACCTGGCCGGCAACTGCGGACTCTCCATGCCCTGCGGCTTCGATAGCAGCGGGCTGCCCATCGGCCTGCAGTTGCTCGGCCCGGCCTTTGGCGAGGAGAAGATCCTACGCGCTGCGCACGCCTTCGAGCAGGCCACCGCCTGGCATTTGCCGCACCCGCCGCTGTAAAAACAACGAGGAGTCAATCAGTGCTATGAAAGTTGTCATTCCCCTGGCGGGCTTTGGCACCCGTCTGCGCCCTCACACCTACACCAAACCCAAGCCGCTGCTCAACGTGGCCGGCAAGCCGGTTCTCGGTCACATCCTCGACCAGCTCAAAGGCATCGAGTTGGACGAAGTGATCTTCATCGTGGGCTACCTGGGCGACCAGATTCGGGAATACGTGGAGGCCAACTATCATTTCCCGGCGCGCTTCTTCGAACAGAAGGAGCTGCTCGGCCAGGCGCACGCCATCTGGCTGGCGCGCGAGGCCATCGCCGGGCCAATCCTGATCATCTTCGTGGACACCATCTTCGAAGCCAATCTGCTCGAAATCCCGCAGGTGGACGCCGATGGCATCCTCTACGTCAAAGAGGTGGCCGACCCGCGGCGCTTCGGCGTGGCGGTGACCGACGAGGACGGTCTCGTCACTCAGTTGATCGAAAAACCCGCCGGCTTCGACCAGCGCATGGCGGTGGTGGGCGTCTATCACATTCATGACGGCGCCTGGCTCAACCGGGCCATCGAGCAGCTCATGGCCGAAAATCGCCAGACCAAGGGGGAGTTCTACCTGGCCGATGCGTTCCAGGTGATGATCGAGCAGGGCGCGCGCTTCGTCACGCGGCAGGTGGAGGTTTGGGAGGATTGCGGCAAGCCGGAGACGGTGCTGCACACCAATCGCTACCTGCTGGAGCACAACGGCGCGTATGTGGGCCAGGCGCGCATCGTGGACTCCACGATCATTCAGCCGGTCTACATTGCCGACAATGCCTGCATCGAAGGCTCGGTGATTGGCCCCTTCGCCACCATTGCCGCCGGCGCGTGCGTGCAGAATTCGCTCATCCGCAATTCGATCGTGGATGAAGATGCCGTGATCGGGGACACGATGCTCAGCGAATCGCTGATCGGCAAAGGCGCGTTCGTGCGCGGCGCCTACCGCAAACTCAACGTCGGCGATTCGTCACAGGTAGATTTCAGCGCCGCCTGATCCCCCCCATCCCCCCCGTCATTCGCAGGAGGACCATCGTATGTCAGATCGTATCTCGCAGCGCGTTGCCAGCGTGCCCCCCTCTGGCATTCGCCGCTTCTTCGACATTGCCGCCACCATGCCCGATGTGATCTCGCTGGGCATCGGCGAGCCAGATTTTGTCACCCCTGATGCTATTCGCAACGCCGGCGTTGCCTCCTTGCAGCGCGGCGAAACGCGCTACACCTCCAACTCCGGTACGATCGAACTGCGCCGCGCGGTGGCTGCCAAACTGGCGGCCCTCTACGGCGTGTCGTACGATCCAGAGACCGAGCTGCTCATCACCGTCGGCGTCTCCGAGGCGCTCTACCTGGCGATGACCGCTATCCTCGATCCGGGCGATGAGGTGATCGTGCCGCAGCCCTGCTTCGTGGCCTACACCGCGGAAGTCACGTTTGCCGGCGGCGTGCCTGTGCCCATCCCCACCTACGTCGAAACGCAGTTCCAGGTGACGGCGCAGCAGATCGAGGCCGCCATCACTCCCCGCACCAAAGCCCTCTTGATCGGCTATCCGAACAATCCAACCGGCGCGGTCATGAGCCATGAGCGCATGGTCGAAATCGCCGCGGTGGCGCAGAAGCATGACCTGATCGTTCTGTCCGATGAAATCTACGACCGCCTGGTCTACGGTGTGCAGCACACCTGCGTACCGGCTCTGCCCGGCATGAAGGAGCGCACCATCCTGCTGGGCGGGCTTTCCAAGAACTACGCCATGACCGGTTGGCGTATCGGCTACGCGGCCGCGCCGGCCGACCTGCTGGCCGCGATGCGCAAGGTGCATCAGTTCACGATCATGTCCGCGCCCACCACGGGCCAGGTGGCCGGCGTAGTGGCCCTGTCGGACCCGGCCGCGGAGGACGCGGTGCAGGCGATGATTGCCAGCTACGATCGCCGCCGCCGCTTGATCGTCAAGGGCTTGAACGAGATCGGCCTGGACTGCTTTGAGCCGCAGGGCGCGTTCTACGCCTTCCCGTCGGTGCAAAAGAGCGGCATGAGCGATGAGGAGTTTGCCAACGGCCTGCTGCAAGAGGAACATGTCGCGGTGGTGCCCGGCAATGCCTTCGGCGTCGGCGGTGACGGCTACGTGCGCTGTTCCTATGCCACGGCAACCGAGAAACTCGAGCAGGCGCTGGAGAAGATGTACCGTTTCATGCGGCGGCATGGGTGAGAGCGGAGTTTGGAGCGCGAAGACGCGAAGGTTGCGAAGGGCGCGAAGCGCGAAGGGCGCGAAGCGCGAAGATCGGAGACCGGAGATTAGAGATCGGGGATCGGGGATCGGGGATCGGGGTCGAAAGCCCACGGACAGCAAAACGCTGACCGTGGGCTTTGTTTTTGGGCGGTATGGGGCCGTCGTATCTTCTCGATTTGTAGGGGCGCACCCTTGCGGTCGCCCACGCGGGCAGGCTATGCCCTTCAGGTTGGTGGCCTCAATTTGTAGGGGCGCACCCTTGCGGTCGCCCACGCGGGCAGGCGCAAGGCCATGCCCCTACTTTAGGTTGGCGGCCAGGAAATCGAGCACGACCTTCATGTTGGCGGCGTCGCTGAACTGTGAACCGCCGTGGCCTGCGCCTTCGAGGAAGGTCAGCGTGGCTTTGTCTGAACCGGCGGCCTGCAGGGCATCGTACAGCAGTTGGCCCTGCTGCGGCGGCACGTTGCAGTCCGCGGTGCCATGCTGGATCAGGAAGGCCGGCGCGTCTGCGGTGACGTAGGTGATCGGATTGACCAGCTTGACCTTATCGGGCACGGTCTGGATCGCCGCACCGACGACCAGCGATTCAGGCGAGTCTGCGGCGTCGTGGGTCGCGGGGCAGGAGGTGCCGGCAAACTGCTGGTCCATCTGCAGGAAATCGGTGGGGCCGAACCAGTCAATCACGGCCTGCACGCAGCTCGACTGCTCGGCGTTGCCCAATTCAGCCCCTTCCAGCGCCGCCGCGCCGCACGAGGCGCCCAGCAGCGCCACCAGGCTGCCGCCGGCCGACTGGCCGAAGGCGGCAAAGCGCTGCGGGGCCAGCTTGTAGGCGGCGGCGTTGGCGCGCAGGAAGCGCACGGCCGCCTTGACATCCTGAATCTGTGCGGGCGCCAGGGCTTCGCCGCTCAGGCGGTAGTCCACGCTGACCACGGCGTAACCGGCGGCCAGGAAATCGTCCGCGCTGGCCGGATTGCTCTTATCGCCCATCTTGAACGCGCCGCCATGCACGTTGATGACGACCGGGAACGGGCCATCGCCCTCGGGCAGGTAGATGTCGAGTTTCTGCGTGGCCGAAGCACTGGCGTAAGCCACATCCTTGAACGCAGGCGTGGCCTTGATCGCCGTCACGCCGCCGCCCATAGCGGGGCGACCGGCTGGCGCGGCGGCCGCCGGCGCGGTGGTGGCAGTGGCCGCAGGCGTCGCCGGCGCGGCGGCCGCAGTGGTGGCAGTAGCCGCCGGCGCGGCCGGCGCGGGCGCGGCGCAGCCGGTCATGATGCTGCTGACCAGCAGGGCCAGGAGACCGACAGCGATTTGCCTCAGCGTCGCCGAGCGGCGCCGGGCAGGGCGATGAGTGATTGATGAACTGAACATGGTTTGGAACTCCTCTTGGGTATTTCGGGCGACCATCACGGTGCGCCCCGACGAATTCCATGCTAACACCGAAATCTCAAGAAATCCTCAAGATCGTCTACACAGAATCTGGATTTTGTTGGGCCGCCTGGTAACTGCTCACCCTGCAAGTTGATTTGACAGGATGAACAGGATGAACAGGATTCTTGCTCTGTGGTGTGCAAAACTACCGCCACGAGAGTTCGAATATCCTGTCAATCCTGTGAATCCTGTCTGAATTCCAGGCAGGCTGAGCCTTTACGCCGCTTGACAAGAAATCCGTGTTGATCCGTGTCCAGCAAGCTGCGTGGGCGCGATCGTGCGCTCGGACTGTATCGCTCGAGAACTTCTTGACATTGTCTTGAGATTGCTGTGTTATCATCACATCAGCGAAGCGATATTCACTGGCGGTTGTGAGACGCCAGACGACTGCGGGAGAATGAGCCTATGCCACAACGAATCCTGGTGGTTGACGACGACCGATCTATTCTGAAAGTGCTGCGCGCCTACCTGGAGCAGGCGGGTTACCTGGTGCTGCTGGCGGGCGACGGCGAAGCCGCGCTGCACGCGCTGCGCCACGAACGTCCGGACCTGGTCATCCTTGATCTGATGATGCCCCACCGCGATGGCTGGGAGGTGACGCGCATCGTGCGCGCCGATCGCATCCTGGCCGCAACACCGATCATCATGCTGACCGCGCGCGTCGAAGACACCGACAAGATCGTGGGGTTGGAGCTGGGCGCGGACGATTACATCACCAAGCCGTTCAATGCGCGCGAGGTGGTGGCGCGGGTCAACGCGCTCCTGCGCCGCACCCGGCTCGATCAACGGCCGGGCGCGGTCGGCCAGGTCCTGGTGACAGGCAACCTGCGGCTCGATCTCAACCAGCACACGCTGACGATCGAAGGCCGGCCGGTGGAGCTGACGCGCACGGAGTTCAATCTGCTCACCCTGTTCATGCAGAATCCGGGCTACACCCTGACCCGCGATGATCTGCTGGATAAGGCCCTCGGTTACGCCAGCGAAGGCATGGGGCGGGCGCTCGATACCCATATGCGCAATTTGCGCCGCAAGATCGAGCACGACCCGGACAATCCGACGATCATTCAGACCGTCTACGGCGTCGGCTATCGCTTGACCGGCGGTGCGCCATGAACCGGTTATGGGTTCGGCTCAGCCTGATGATCGGCGGCGTGTTGTTTCTCGTCTTCTTCATGCAGTTCCTCGCCATCACGTTCGACAGGGATGCGCAGAATGGGCCGGGAAGCGGCGCTGCGCCCACGCTGCAAACGCCGGGCGCGCCGGGTGCGGATGGCGAGCCGGATCAGGCTGAGATTGCACGGCGCTTGCTCAACTTCATGGCGCTCTCCCTGGTGGTGGGACTGATGGCCGGCGTGGTGATCGGCCGCGTCGTCAGCGCGCCGATGACAGACCTGGCGCGGGCCGCGCAGCACATCGGCGCGGGCAATCTGGACACACGCGTCAAGGCCCGCGGCAGCCGCGAGATGTTGCAGCTTGCCGACACCTTCAACAAGATGGCGGCCGACCTGCAGCACGCCGAAACGCTGCGCAACAATCTGATGGCGGACGTTTCGCATGAACTGCGCACGCCCCTGACCGTGCTGGAGGGAAACCTGCGCGCCGCGCTGGATCGCGTCTATGCGCTGGACGAAGCCGAGATCGCCAATCTCTACGGGCAGACGCGCCACCTCATGCGCCTGGTCAACGACCTGCGCGACCTGTCGCTGGCCGAGACCCATCAGCTTCCGTTGGAAAAACAACCGACCGATCTCAACGCGCTGGTGACCGAGACCTTGCAGGCCCTGGAGCCGCTCGCCGTCGAAAAAGGCGTGCAGTTGGCGGATCAAACAGACAAGCTGCCGCAACTCACGGTGGATCCCATCCGGGTGCGGCAGGTGCTCTTCAATCTGATCTTCAACGCGCTGCGGCACACACCCGCAGACGGCCAGGTGTTCATCAGCGCCGGCCTGCGTGAGGGGGAAGCCTGGCTGGCGGTGCAGGACAGCGGCGAAGGGCTGGAGGCGGGGCATCTGGCCGCCGTCTTCGATCGGTTCTACCGCGCGGATCGCTCGCGCAGCCGTGAAACCGGCGGCACCGGGCTGGGGCTGGCGATTGTCAAAGCGATCGTCGAAGCTCACGGCGGCCGCATCGAAGCGCACAGCGAGGGCAAGGGCCGCGGCTGCCGGTTTATCATCACGCTGCCGGGCCGCTAACGAACCGGCTCGAAGTCTCGAACTGGCGCCCGCCCAGTGTGGCTTTTTCGCGCGGCGCGCCGTCCAATCTCCCAGTTCAATAAAGAACTTATTCGTACGGGGAGATGAATGTGATGGGCGCCTATCTGGCCTACAAAGAAATGCTGCGCAATCGGGGACGCTTCTTGCTCTTCAGCATGGTCATTGCGCTGATTACGCTGTTGGTGCTTTTCATTGCCGGCCTGGGCGAAGGCCTGGGTTCGGGCAACAAACAGTATATCGAAAAGCTCGATGCCGATTTACTCGTCTTCAAAGCCAAAGTGGACTATTCGATCGGCACGAGCAAGATCGAGCGCTCCAAACTCAACGCCATCCGTCGGGTTGAAGGTGTGGCCGAGGTGGGGCCGATTAGCTTCTCCGCGGCTTCGCTCGTCTTCGACGATAATCGTAAGCCGCTCAATGTCTCGTTGATCGGGGTGGAGCCGGGGCTGCCTGGCGAGATTCCGGCTCTGCAGGGGCAGCAACTGAGCGGCCGCCGCGCCAGCGAGGCGGTGATTGACCGCAACACGGCCGTGCGCGCCAAAGTGGGCGTAGGCGATACGATCCGGGTCAAGACGATTCAGGCGGCGAAGGAAGAATACTACGATCTGCTCGTGGTGGGCGTCAGCGATGCGCGCCAATACTCCTTGCAGCCTTCGGTCGTGGTGCCGATGCTGACTTTCGAGAAGATCAAGCCGCAGGCCGCGGCCGGCCCAGCCGACGCCGAGCTGATCTCCAACGTGGTGGCCGTGCGCCTGCTCGATCCTGCCGCCGGCGCGGCCATGAAATTGCGCCTGGAGTCTGAAGTCAGCGACATTCAGGCGGCTGACCTGGTGACGGCTTACGAGAGTACGCCCGGTTACTCTGCGCAGCAGGGCACCTTGAACACGCAGCGCGGCTTCGTGCTGTTGATCGGTGTGCTCGTCATCGGCGGCTTCTTCCAGATTCAGACCTTGCAGAAGGTCGCGCAGATCGGCATGTTGAAAGCGATTGGCACGCCCAACCGCACCATCGCGGCAGCTTCCATCATTCAAATCATCCTGGTGACTGCGATCGGTGTCGCCATTGGCAGCGCGGTGACGATTGGCCTCTCATTGGTCTTCCCACCCACCGTCCCCATTGCTTTCACCGGGCCTAATGTCATCGTGGGCATCGTTTCACTGCTGGTGATCGGCCCGGTTGGCGGCCTGCTTTCCATCCGCCAGGCGCTCAAGGTGGAGCCGTTGATGGCGCTGGGGCTGGCTTCCTGACAACGCGTCACGCGGAGAGGTAACAAGGCAGGTTTCGCGCAGAAACCGGTCTTGCGAGCAAAGAACGAAAGGCAAAGAGAAATCATGACGATTGCACTGGAAACACGCGCGGTCACGAAAACCTACCAGGGCGGCAGCGGCACGATCAATGCGGTAGACGCTGTTTCGCTCACGGTGAGCGAGGGCGAATTCGTCGCCCTGGTCGGCCCCAGCGGTTCGGGCAAAACGACGATGCTGGCGATGCTGGCAGCCCTGCTCAAGCCGACGACCGGCGCGCTCTTGATCGGCGGACAGGACTTGAGCACCATGGGCGAAGCGCAGCGTACCGCGTTTCGTCGTGAAAAGATCGGCTTCACCTTTCAGGCGAACAACCTGGTGCCCTATCTGACCGCGTTGGAGAACACGGAACTGATGCTGCGTCTGAATGGCCAGCGGGACAGGGCAAGCCAGGCGCGGGCACGTGACCTGCTGGCACGCTTGGGCCTGGGGGATCGCCTGCACAGCCTGCCGCGCCAGCTTTCGGGCGGTCAACAGCAGCGGGTGGCTATCGCCCGCGCCCTGATTCACAACCCGCAGGTGGTGCTGGCCGATGAGCCAACCGCCTCGCTCGACACGGAGCGCGCCTTTCAGGCGGTCGAGACCTTCGCCGCGCTGATTCACGAGCAGCGCCGCGCCGGCATCATGGTGACGCATGACCTGCGCATGGTGCCCTTCGCCGACCGCGTCATTCAGATGCTCGATGGCAAACTGGCGCGCATCATCACCGACCGCGCCGAAATCACCGCCCTGGCTGGCACGGGTCGTGGGGAACGACCGCCGCTGCGCGACATCACCACCGAGCCGCGTCCCGTCAAACCGACCAGGACGCCGGAGCTGACGGCTGCCCTCAACACCCTCTGAGCACCTGCACTTAGTCGGTCAACTCGATGCCGGCCCCTTGCACGCGGCCCTGTAAGAGCGTGGCGATTTGCAGTTTGAGCGAGGCCGCGTGCGCGAAGGTCGCCTTGGCAATGACGGTGAGCTGGGTCTTGTTGCCCAGCATTTCACCGCCGGCAATCACCTGCCAGGGTTCGATCAGGTCGGGCAGCAGCGTAACCGCCTCCACGCCCAGCGCCTCTACCAGGGCCAGGGCGCGGGCCAAGTCGCTGTGTGCGACCATGAAGGCCAGTTTGACGGTGGAAAAGCTGGCCCGGCTGAAATTGCGAATGACCCGAACCTCGCCGTTGGGCACCGTGAACAGCTCTCCGGTCGGCGCGCGCACCAACGTGTCCAGCACGTTAACGCGTTCGATCACCCCTTGAATGCGATCCATGCCCGCGACCATCTCGACTTTTTCGCCAATGGCAAAGGTGTTGCGGAAGATGAAGCTGCCGCCGGCCAGCAGATCGTTGACGAATGCGCGCGCACCCAGGCCAAACGCGGCGCTGAAAAGGCCGATCATCCAGATCAGCGTGTCGGACCGGATGAAGAGGGCCAGTGTCGCCACGATCGCGGCCATAAATGCGGCGAATTTGATGCCGCTGGCAAGCAGACCTTGCAGCGTTTCCCGCCGCTCGTGCGAGGGCCGTCTGTGCCGCGGCGCCAGGTAGGTGACCCAGGCCACCACCCGTGCGAGCTGCTGTGACAGCGCCGCGATTAGCAGAGCGAGCAAGAAATAGAGGGCAATCAGCAGGGTTGCTGTGGCCATCGGCTGACTGATCATCGAAGAGGGCGGAAAAGACATCACGGCACCCCGTTGCCTGAAAGATCGCGCCGGCCCCACACGCGGCCGGTTGCTCTCACTCTACCACGAATTGCGGTTGCCAGGCAAGTCCGCCATCCCCCCCGCAGGCTGGCTGCCGCTACTGCTTGCGGTAGTCGCGCGCGAACAGGACGCTGTTGAGGGCGAAAAAGAAGACTGCCAGGCCCAGCAAAGCCAGCAGGTGCTGCGGATTGGGCCAGGCGCCGACCAGGAAAAGACGCTGGAACGCCTCGCGGCCGTAGTAGACCGGCAGGGCGTAGGCCAGGTATTGGACAGGCAGGCGCAGGCCGCTGATGGGCAGGAAGAAGCCACTGAAGAAAACGGCGGCCAGCAGTGAAATCATCGAAAGTTGCACTGCCTGGCTTTCGGATTGGGAGATGAGCGAGATGAAGAAGCCCCAACCCAGCGAGGCCACCGTCACCAGCAGCAGGGTCAGCAGAAAAGCCCACACACTGCCGAAGAATGGCACGCCGAGTACGAGGATGAGCGCGGTCAAGATACCGCCGAGCACCAACCCCAGAATGATATAGCTGAGATACTTGCCCGCGAGAATTTCGACCGGCGCAATGGGCGCCACGCGGAAAATCTCGTCGGCGCCCAGGAGCTTTTCGCGCACCAGCGAGAGCGCGCCAAAGGTCACGGCCAGGTGCTGCACGAGCAGCGCCAACACCGCCGGCGCATAGAAATCAATGTAGCCAGGCGGCCGGCCCTGCAGGCGGTCGCTGTTAATGTTGTGAATGTCGAGCGTGAAGGGATTGACCAGCACCTCCGGCGGGATGTCACGCAGCAGCGTGCCCACCTCTTGCAGTTGATCCAGCAGCCCGCGTGTCTCTTGCAGTTGGGCGCGTGATTTTGCCACGTCACCGCCATCCGCCTGTACGATCTGGCCGCGTACTTCGCGGATCGTGGCTTTCATGTCGGTCAGCGCCTCGCGCGATGCCTGCAACTTCTGCACCTCCTCGTCGGATCCGCCCACCGCGCTGCCAACGGCCGCGTAGATACCGCCGCTCAGACCCAAGGCCGTGTCCAAACCCACGGACGCGGCATCCACCTGCGCTTCCAGTTCATCCAGGCGTTGCAGCGCGGTGGCCGTATCACCGTTGCCCAGCGCCTGGTCCAATTCATCCAGGCGAACCAGGGTGTCCTGTGAGAACTCATCCAGCCCCGCGGACAGCGTGCGCGCCCGGGCCAGCCCTTGGACCACCAGGTCCTGGTTGATACGTGTGACCAGTGCATTCACCAGGTAGGCGGCATAGTCCGCGCCCACGGGGTCAATTTCGTTGACAAGCACCGTCAGCGTGATCGGATGGCCGCTGCGAAACTCGGCATAGGCATCGGCCGGGAACTGCGCCAGCACATCCACTTCCTTGTTGATCAGCTTTTCCTGCCCCGCGGCGGCGTCGCTGGTGATCTCCACCACCTTGATCGGCCCGCCATACTGACCGGCGATGGGCTGGATTTGGTCACGGATGGCGGCTCCTTCAGGCACCACCAACAGCACCCTGACCTGGGGCCGGGCGCCGGTATAGCCCACACCGAAGAGCAGCAGGATCAGGAACGGGCCGAGGATGAGGGACAGCACCAGCCGCGGCTGGCGCAACACCTCCCAGATTTCTTTGCTTGGGAACGAGATCAGACGCAATAAAAACTTTGGCATGACACCTACCCCTGCTTTTCTTTTTCGTGCTGCTCGATCAAGCGGACGAAAACCTCATCGAATTTGAGTTCTACGATGTCCACACTATCGAGGTCGAGTCCCTGCTCGTACAACGTCTGCACGATCAGGGGTAGGCGTGTCTGGGCGTCATCCACCGCAATGCGCAATTGATCGAATTTGAGGCGCTCGATTCCCTTCACCCCGGGTAGATCCTGCAGGATGGTCATGTGCTGGCGGGTCATCCGGTCGGCTGTGATTTCAATGGCTTCGCCGCCCAGGGCTTGGGCGCGCAGTTCTTGCGGCGTGCCCAGGGCCACCAGTTCGCCTTTGGCCACAATCGCGACCTTGTCGCAACTATCGGCCTCGTTGACATATTGGGTGGTGACGAAAAGTGTGCGCCGACCCAGTGATTCGCCCTGCGGGCCAATGCGTTCCTCGTCGCGCAGGCTGCGGAATTCCTTCCACAACGACGCGCGCAGAATGGGGTCAATGCCGGCCGTTGGTTCGTCCATGTAGACGAGCGCCGGCTCATGCAGCAGCGCGCAGGCCAGTTCCAGGCGCCGTTTCATGCCGCCAGAGATGTTGCCGGCCAGGCTGCGCTGATGCTCGGTCAGGTTGACCAATTCCAGCAGGCGCGGCAGACGCTGACGCCGATCATGCCAGCTCAGGCCATAGATCGACGCGATGAAGTTGAGGTTTTCAGCCACGCTCAGGTTGGGGTAGAGCACAAACATCTGCGGCATATAGCCGATCTGTTCACGATCCTGGCGTGAAAAACGGGCCGGTTCTTTGCCAAAGACCGTTACCCGGCCCTGTGTGGGAAAATAGACGCCGTTGAGCAGGCGGATGAGGGTCGTCTTGCCGCTGCCGCTGGGGCCGAGCAGACAGAAAATCTCTCCTGGCTCCACCCGCAGACTCACATCCCGGAGCGCAACCTGCTCTCCGAAAACCTTGTTCACCTGGCTGACCTCGATCACTGGCGCCATGTCTCTCATCTCCGATTCTCATGCCTTCGCGCCCCCCCTTCGCGCGCCTTCGCGCCTTCGTGTGCCCCTTCGCGCCTTCGTGCTCCACACGCCTCACTCCTCCCTCCACACCACTTGCCCCTTCTTGATGACCTGCTGCACCAGGTTGGTGCCGAAGCGATAGCCAAGATGGCGGTAGTCGGGCGCGTCGAGCAGCAGGATATCGGCCTGCTTGCCCACCTCCAGGCTGCCCACCACCGCGCCCAGGCCGATGGCGTGCGCGGCGTTGAGGGTGGCCGCGCAGATGGCCTCCGCGGGCGTCAGGCGCAGAAAGCGGCAGGCCAGGGCAATGATGAACTGCATGGACTCGCACCAGCAGGTGCCGGGGTTCAGATCGGTCGCCAGGGCCAGCGCGCCGCCCAGGTCGAGCAGGCGCCGCGCCGGCGTAAATTCATGATGCCCCAGGCCGAATGGCGTGCCAGGCAGCGCCACGCCGATGGTGTTGGACTGGGCAAGCAGGGCCAGGTGATCGGGCGGAGTGCTGACCAGGTGATCCACCGAGGTGGCGCCCAGACGCACGGCCAACGGGGTGCCGCCCAGGGGCGCGAACTCATCCACGTGCAGCTTGAGCGCCATGCCCGCCTCAGCCGCGGCGGTCAGGATGCGCTCACTCTGCGCCAGGTCGAAGACGCCGTGCTCGCAGAAGACATCACAAAAGCGCGCCGCCGGCACATAGGTGGTGTAGCCAGGCCCGCCGTCGGCTGCGTTCAGCACCACCTGGTACTGCAAATCGGCCACGGCCGGGATCACCTCGGCAACCAGGAAATCCACATAGGCGTCGGTGCGGCCGCTGAACTCCGGCGGCACCGCGTGCGCGCCCAGGAACGTGGGCACCAGGTCAATGGCGTGATCCTCATCCAGGATGCGAATGGCGTCCAGCATCTTGATTTCATCGTCCAGGTTGAGGCCATAGCCAGTCTTGGCCTCGGCCGTGGTGGTGCCATGCGCCAACATGCGGTCCAGGCGGCGTGCGGTCTGTGCCACCAGTTCTTCGATGGAGGCGGCGCGCGTGGCCTTGACCGTGCTGACAATGCCGCCGCCGGCTTGCATGATCTGCATGTAACTGGCGCCGGCAATGCGCAGATCGAACTCCGCTGCGCGGTCGCCGGCCCACACCACATGCGTGTGCGGGTCCACGAAGCCCGGCAGCACGATGCAATCGCTGGCATCCAGCATGTCATCCGCGGTGTAGGCGGCCATGATCTGCGCGGACGTGCCCACCGCAACAATGACCTCGCCCTTGATGGCGAGCGCGCCATCCTCGATCAGGCCACTGTCGGCCATCTGGACGCCGCGTCGCGGCCCACCGCCCGGCGGCGCCGCCACGGTCAGCAGTTGGCGGGCGTGATAGATGATACGCGAGACATGCATGGCGTTACCTCGTTTTCACGACTGCAGCATGGGCTATTCAGGCGTCCGCTGATTGGTGCTGGATCAGGAATCCATAGCCAATCAGCAGGGTTGTGGCGAAGGCAAACCACTGAATGGCGTAGCTGAGATGCGGCCCGTCACTCAGATCAATCTCCACATCAGCGGCCGGTAGCACGCCGCCGGCAAAGCCCTGGGTCTGCTGCACAAAAATAGGCAGCAACGGATAGGGCGTCTGTTCCTGGATGCGCGCAATGTCTACCCGATACCAGCTTTCCACACGGGTCAGCTCGGCCGTCAGGGCCGGGTCGAGCGGGGACAACCAGCCCTGCCGCGCCTGGGTCGCGCGTGCAATGCCTTCGATGATGACGGCCTCGCCCGGGGCCGGGTATTGACTGCGAGGCGCATCGTAGGGGATCCAGCCGCGATCAATCAAGACGGCCTGGTCGCTGCCGGCCAGACGCAGCGGCGTCAGCAGGTGGACACCAGGCTCATCTTGCCGGGCTTGATTGCGCAGGACGATCTCCGGACCGGGGTCGAAGGCGCCTTGCACCCGCACATGCCGATAGTTGAGCGCCGCCGGATCCGCCACCGCGCCTGTCAACTCGATGGCCGGCGCGGCCAGGCGCGCCTGGATGTCGGTGTTGAGCGCCCGCCGCTCGTTGAGGCGCCGCACCTGCCACACACCCAAGCTGCCCAGGCCGATGACGGCAGCTGCGACCAGGATCGTTAGCGGCAGCCAGCGCCGGCTGACGACGCGCCGCATCATGGCTGCAAACCCTGGTTGCCCCACACCGTGGCCACGGCCTGAATATCACCGACCTCCACCGCGCCGCTGCAGTCCAGATCATGATCGGGCACGAAATCGGTGCGCTGGAAATCGGCCGCGACGAGCTGCACATCCAGGACGTCCTGCAGACCATCGCCGTTGACATCGGTGGTGAACGCGCCGGGAGTGCAGACGGGACGCAGGCTCAGCTTGTAGACCGCGCCGGAGCCATTGCCGCAGGTGCCGCCATAGTTGGAGCAATCGGTGACGATGTACAGATCGCCGATGGCGTCCTGACCGAAGGAACTGAGAAAGGCAATGCTGCGGCCGGCCGGAGGCGTCAAGGTGTGGTTGGCCGCGGTCCAGGTGCTGCCACCGAAGGTGAGGCTGCGCGCCTGGCTGCCCCCGCAGTAATCGGCAAAGAAATACTGGCCGAAGAAGCTGCTGTTGGGCGAGCCGCGAAAGCGGTAGCCGCCGCTAATGGAGCAGCCGTTGCCGTGGCTGTAGACATGCACCGGCGGGGTGAGGGTCAGCGAACTGCAGTTGCCTGAGAAGTTGTACTGCGCGTTGCCTTCCATGCAGCGCCAGCCGTAGTTGACGCCGCCCGCGCTGCCGGCCGGTTCCAGGTCCACCTCTTCCCAGTCGCCCTGCCCCACATCGCCGATCCAGAGATCATGGGTGAGGCGGTCGAAGCTGAAGCGCCAGGGGTTGCGCGTGCCGAGATCCCAGATTTCATCCAGCGGATTGCCTGCCCCCACAAAGGGATTGGTGGGCGGGATGGCGTAGGGTGTGCCGCCGTCCACATCCAGGCGCAGCATCTTGCCCAGGAGGACGCCGGTGTTCTGCGCGTTGTTGGGCGGATCACCGCCGCTGCCGCCGTCGCCCGTGCCGAGATAGAGATAGCCGTCCGGCCCAAACTGCAGTTGGCCGCCGTTGTGGTTGGAGTTAGTGGGATGGGCGATGGTGATGATCGTCAGGGCGCTGGCCACATTGGCTACATCGGGGTTGGCGGACACGCTGTAGCGGACGATCTGCAGGTTGCCGGAGAGATTGACGTAGTAGATGTAGAAGTAGCCGTTGCTGGCGTAGTTGGGATGAAACGCCATGCTCAACAGCCCTTCTTCATTGCCGTAGCTCACCAGGGCGGAGACATCCAGGAACGAGGTGGGCAGCAGGCCGCCGTTTTTGTAGATGCGAATACGCCCGCGCTTTTCGATGATGAAGAGGCGGGCGCGGTCGGCCGGCGCAGCCGTGACATAGACCGGGCGTTCCAGGCTGCCGACGATCAGCGTGGTGGCGATGGTGACAGCCGGCCCGGTTTGGTCCGCGGCCGGCGCTTTGCCTGTTTGCGAAAGTTCAGCAGCCAGGGCGCTGGCGGGCGGCAGGCTGGCAAGCAGACAGGCGAGCAGGAGGATCATCAAGGTACGGTGAATAGTTGGCATGAGCATTTTTCCTTTCGGTGTTGGTTGACCTGGGTTATCTGCTGACGGCCTATGGTACCATCGTTGGCGAGTTATGCCAACAAATCGAAGGCGTGCGTTGTGCTATAGATGTCCCACCTCCCTACACCTCACAGCTCAATCCACATCTTCCAGGCCGCGGGCACATCGCCGCTGGCGATCAGGTAGCTGGTGCGCGGGGTCTTTGGCTCGATCAGCAGCTTCATGCCAGCCTCATGCGGCGTGCGATTGGCCTTGCGCTGATTGCAGCGCGCGCAGGCCGCGACCGTATTGCCCCAGGTGGAGGCTCCACCCCGCGACGCCGGGATGAGATGATCCACCGTGAGATCGCGGCCCGCATGGCGACGACCGCAGTAAGCGCAGGTGAAATCATCGCGCTCGAACACCCCGCTGCGCGTCCAGGCCGGCGTGCGGCGATGCGGGACGCGCGCGTAGATCTTCAGGCGCAGCACCTGCGGCACTGCCAGCGTCTGCGCGGCGCTGGACACCGTGACATGCTCGGCGCTGACCGCCTCCACGCGACCTCGCAGCAGGAGCTTGACCGCGCGCGCCATCGTCACCACGGTCAGTGGCTCATACGACGCATTCAGCAGCAAGATGGATTGAGCTACCATACTGTTTACCTCCGATCGCAGGCAATAAAAAAGCCGCCTGTTTGGCGGCTCGCTGACGGCAGATGGCTGAGAATAGAAAACTACTCTCCTCCTCCTGCCCAGGCAGAGCCGCGCGCGGTCGCACCCGTGATCGGGAATTCCCGTCGCAGGTCAAACCAGGCCTTCTGTGATTGACTACAAACCGTCATCTTCGAACCTCACTCCTGAGACACTCTTTCGGGTTACGGCAATATCCTACTTCAATTGGCAGCGTTTGTCAAAATCAGGGGGTGAGCACCGTCACCCGCCCGACCGAGCCGTCCACGCGGATACGCTGACCGGTTTTGAGGCGCGTCGTGGCTTCATGCACGCCAACCACGGCCGGGATGCCGTATTCGCGCGCGACGACCGAGCCGTGCGTCATCAGGCCACCGACCTCCATCACCAGGCCGCCCGCCGCCAAAAAGAGTGGGGTCCAGGCCGGATCGGTGCCAGGACAGACCAGGATTTCGCCTGGCGCCAACTGCGCGCCGCGCGGGTCAAGCACGACATGCACCACGCCTTCGACCACACCGGGCGAGACGGGGCTGCCGGTGATGGCGCCATCCGCGTTGCTTGCCCCCAGGCCCGCATAGAAGACCTGGCCGTCGCTCAGCAGGAGGCGCGGCACCTGGCGGCGCTGCTTCTCGCGATCGTAGGAGGCGCGACGTGCGGCCACCAGCGGCTTCCACGCGGCGCGCGCGCCCGATGCCAGTTGCTGCAACTCGGCTGTGGTCAAGAAAAAGACATCCTCGGCCTGCTCCAAAATACCGGCTGCGACCAGGGCGCGGCCGCTGTCCAATAAGACCTGACGCAAGATGCCCATGGCGCGAATGATCGAAAATTTGGGCGTTTCGCGCAGACCGGCCAGGGCACGGATGCGCCGCGCGGCCGCACGCGCGCCAGCCGCGCCTTGATCCAGCCGCGTTTGCCCCGCCGTATCGCGTGCGTCAGGTGTTCGATGGCTGCTTCAGCTGTCACCGCGCCGCGCTTGAAAACGACATCCGGCGCCTGATTAGGGTCTTCGATGTTGAGATAGCTCTGCACCACCTGCATGATTTGCGTGGGGTCTTCGCGCCAGCGCCGGCGGCCAATGTCAATTTCGCCCACGCCGCGCATGCCATAGCGGCGCAGGAAGGCGCTGAGCGCCGTCTGGGCGACTGGCGGTAGCTGCCTGGCCTCATAGCCGCGGGCCAGGGCGACGGCATCCGCTTGCTTGAAGGCCGCGGCCGCCGCAGCATCGGCCTTGATCTGCTGGGCCGTGGCCCACAGCGCCAGGTCCATCTCGGTGGTCACGTTGTACGGCAGGCCGCGGGTGGTGGTCAGCACCCATTGTGGCCCGTCGGGCACATCCTGGGAGAGCACGTTGAGCAGGCGTAGTGGGATGATGCCGGACGCCACGCTCGGAATGATGTAAGGCATAAAGGTGGTGAGAAGGTGGCGCGGCAACGTTTCGACCAGGGCCACGCGCGCACCCAGACTGGTGGCGGCCTGAGCCTCTGCTTCCATGCCAGTCAGCATTCGCTCGATGGACTGCTGGGTGACAGCTCGGCCATGCTCAGGCCGTGACAAATTGACCGCCACGGTGCGCACCAGTGGAGCGAAGAAGCGTACCATGTTCCACAGCGCGCGCAGGCTAAAACCGCGGCTGTTAGGCGCCAGGCGCGCGTCGTTCAACAGGGGAGCCAGCAATTCATGCGTTCCCGGCTCAATGACGCTGAGGAATCCGTTGATCAAACCACGCGTGGTTTGATTCTTGAGCGCGCCGGTGATGTTGATGAACAAACGTTCACCCGCTTCGGCCAGGGCCTTCTGCGTTTGCAGCGTGCAGCGGGCGCCAAACAGGCCAGAAGCGAAAACCACGAGATTCATGAAGAAGTCCCGGCCCAGGGGCGTAATCGGGTCGAGCATTCCCTGCGCCGCGCCCAACGAGAAGAAGGCGCGCAACGGTTCGGGCGGAAACGGCGCTGGCAGGGGGAAGAGTGAGGTGATCGGCCGTGCCTGCAGCAGCGCCAGGCGACCTTCCGCCCAGCCCCATTCGATGTCCTGCGGCGTACCGAAGATCTCGGCCACGCGGCGGCCGAGGCCGGCCAGTTCCGTAATCACCGGGTCGGGTAGGGCCTGGCGCTGACCGGCATCGTTGGGCGCGGTGATCGTGCCGCCGCCGGCCTGACCGTGAATCGCCAGGGCTTTGGCGCCCAGGGTCTTGCTGACGATGCGGCCCTGCGCATCCACCACGTAATGGTCAGGTTCGACCAGGCCGGAGACCAGGGCCTCGCCCAGGCCGAAGATGGCGTCAATGACGAGCTCGTTGCGTTTGCCGCTCAAGGGGTTCGCTGTGAAAAGGACACCAGAGGCTGCGCTGGGCACCATCTCTTGCACGACGACGGCCAGGGCCACGCTGTCCTGGTCAATGCCATTGCGGGCGCGATAGCCAATGGCGCGTGCGGTCCACAGGCTGCTCCAGCAGTTGATGACCGCGGTCAGCAGCGCCGCGTCGCCGATGATGTGCAGGTAGGTGTCCTGTTGTCCCGCAAAGGACATATCGGGCAGGTCTTCGGCCGTGGCAGATGAGCGCACGGCGACGGGCGGGCGTCCCAGGTTGGCGTAGGCCTGGCTGATTTCCGCAGCCAGGTTGGCGGGCATCACCCCGGCCGCGAAGCGGCTGCGCATGGTCTCCGAGGCGGCTGCCAGCGCGGCCGGGTCATCGGTGCGCAGCGCGGCCAACGCCACCGTAATGACGGCATCCAGGTGGTTGCTGCCAACGTAGGCCTGGTAGGCTGCGGTGGAAATAATGAAGCCTGGCGGCACCGGCAACCCGGCGCGCACCAGGCGGGTCAGATTGGCGCCTTTCCCGCCCGCCGTCGCCAGCGAGGCGTCAGCTTGAGCGAGCGCTAACACCGTGGGTTTTGTGCTCATACCTATGCTCCGTGGCGTCAAAACAGAAAACGCCTGCTTGATTTCAGACACTTCTCCGCGGGGATACACGCCGGCCGCCCTTCCAGGTGGGGCCAGGGGCGGTAGGTTCTACGGGTGACAATGGCGGGGTCGGTGTGTCCTGTGGCTGAGGCGCCGCGTCAGGCGGCGGCGTCGGGCTGAACGAAGCGGGTCGGGCGACATCGTCAAGCACCGGGGCGGGCGGGAGTTCCGGCGTCAGCGGGGCCATGATCCCGTGAAAGAACATGTCCATGACATCGTCCAGGGTGCCGAGGCCGCCCGTGGCAGGGGTGGCCTGGTTGAGTGTCGAACGGCTCAGGAGGGAAGCGGTGAGGTAATGGGCAAAGATGCTGCCCAGAAAGATGCGGAAAATGGCCGGCGGACTGAACGGGCGCAAACGCCCGGGCGCGGCCTGCAACCGCTCCAGGAACCCGAACACACTGGGCAGCAGAAGTTCCACCAGTTCCGGGATATGCTGACCGTTGAACTCCACGAGTTCGATGAACATCAGGTTGATCAGGCCCGGCTGCCGGTCAATTTCAGCCATGAGACGTTGGGCCGTCGCCCGCAGAATCTCCTCGGCCGTCTGCCCGGTGGACGACGCATTGAGTTGGGGAATCATGGTCACGAACGGGTGATAGGTGCGCACCACCGCCTTGAAAATCTCTTCCTTGCTGGGAAAATGGTTGTACACCCCGCCGACGACCAACCCGGCGCCGTCAGCAATCAGGCGCATCGAAGTGCCGTGATAGCCAGTGGTGACGAACAGGTTGTAGGCAACAGCCAGGATGGTTGCCCGCGTGCGTTCGCCTTTGCTGAGTTCTTCTTCCATAAGTCACCTATTATTATGAACGACCGTTCATAGTAATGATACATCAGCACAGGCGATTTGTCAAGGAAAAAGGGGTGGTTGGGCGGAGGTGTTCTGTGGGGCCTACTGGCTGCTGCCCAACGGGCGCTTGCGGATGACGCCGCTGGCGCGAGGAAAGGCGCGCGGAGTAGGCTTGACCTTGCGCATGACGATCAGGCTGCGCCGTTCGTGCAGGCCCGGCACCTGCAGCGCCTGCACGCTGATCAGTTGCCCGCCCAGTTGGGTGATGGCATCGCCGCTGGCGGCCAACTCGGCATCAACCTGCGGCACGGCGCCCTTGTAGGCGAGAATCCAACCGCCGACGCGCGCCAGGGGCAGCAGGTACTCGAGTAAGATCGGCAGGGGCGCGACGGCACGCGCCAACACCAGGTCGAACCCTTCACGCCAGGGCGCGTGACCGGCCAGCTCTTCGGCGCGACCATGCACCGCCCTGACTCCGCTCAATCCGTAGAGTTGAATCATATGCTCAAGGAAGGTGACCTTCTTGCCCGTGCCTTCCAGCAGCGTCAACTGCAGGCCGGGCCACACCAGTTTGAGGGCCAATCCTGGCAGCCCTGCCCCAGTACCGACATCAATTGCTGTGGGTGTCGAAGTCAGGAGCGCGGGTAGTTTCAGGCTCTGAACGGCAGCCAGCACCGGCAACGCGCTCAGAGAATCGAGAAAATGATGGGTTTCCACCTGCGCCGGCTCGGTGATGGTGGTGAGATTGAATCGCTCATTCCACTCCGCCAACGCCGCGGCATACTGTTCGAACCGTAGGCACTGTTCGCTGCTCAAGGTGAGACCCAATTCGGTGGCGTGTTCCGCAAAATGCTGCATATATCAACCTTTGTCGTTCACAAGCTAAGTCTATTATACGTCGCCACGCCAGCCTGTCAACGTCAGCCGGCGCCCAGGCTGCGCTGCTGGCTGGAGCGGTCGTGATCGCGACGTGCGGTCGGCGTAAGTCGCTTGCCAATCCAGCCTGAAAGTGATAAACTTCTGGCCGGTTAGGGCTTGCCAAAGAATGAGTTCTCGCTTTTTCTGAGCAAAATGCAGGCAAGAACAGGCAGTTGTGTTTTGACAAGCCCCTAGCCTACAGGACCGTTGGTAAGGAGATGGCAATGGCAGCGCAGGCCCTCTATCGCAAGTGGCGTTCCCAGACATTCGACGAGTTGATTGGCCAGGAGCCGATCACGCAGACACTGCGCAACGCCCTGCGCGATGATCGCATCGCGCACGCCTATCTTTTCACCGGCCCGCGGGGCACCGGTAAGACCAGCATGGCGCGTATTCTGGCCAAGGCGGTCAATTGCGAGGCTGCGCCCGCTGAGCGCCCCTGTAATCAGTGTCGCATCTGCCGCGCGATCAACGAGGATCGCATGCTCGATCTCATCGAAATTGATGCGGCGTCTCACACGGGCGTTGACAACATGCGTGAGACCGTCATTGATCGGGTCAACTTCCGCCCTGGCGAAGCGCGCTATAAAATTTACATTATAGATGAAGTACATATGCTCTCGACTTCATCCTTCAACGCGCTGCTGAAGACGCTGGAAGAGCCGCCGGCGCACGTCATTTTCATCCTGGCCACCACCGACGTGCAGAAGGTGCCGGCCACGGTAATCTCGCGCTGTCAGCGCTTCGATTTCCGGCGTATCCCGCAGCGGGAGATGGTGCAGCATCTGCAGGCGATTTGCCAGGCCGAGGAACGCCGCGCCGAACTGGATGCCCTGAATACCATTGCGCGCCACGCCACGGGCTGTATGCGCGACGCGATCAGCCTGTTGGATCAACTGATGGCCTATGGCGGTGAGACGATCACGGCTCAGCAGGTGGAGGCGATGCTGGGCACGGTGCCGAGTGCGGCCATTGCGCGCCTGGTGAACGCCCTGGCCGCGCACGATCCCGCGGCTGGCCTCGATGTCATCGGAGATCTGTCAACCACTGGCGTCGAGCTGCGCGAGCTGGCGCGCCAGACGGTGGATTATTTGCGTGCGCTTTTGCTCATTCAACTGGGCGGCAACGAGACCCTGATTGATCTGCCGGCCGAGACGATCCGCGACATGGCCCAGCAGGCGCGGCGGTTCGATCCGGCCGCGCTCTTGCGTGCCATTCGCCTGTTCAGCCAGGCCGTCGTTGATCTGCGCGGCAATTTGCAGGGCGTCCCCCAGTTGGCGCTGGAGCTGGCCGTGGTTGACGCTGCACTGGACGGCGCTGGTCAGGCGCCATCTGTTGTGAGCGAGAGGCAGGCCGCGCCGGTCACTGGCCTGGCCCGCAGCGCTCCCGCAGTCGCTCCCGTGGCCGACAAGCCGACCGACGCCCTGGCAGAAAGTCAGCCTGTCTCTGTGCCCGGCCAGCCAACAGTGGCTGAGAAACCTGCGCCCCTGACCCCGGCGTCCGCGCCCGCGGCGGGAGTCGCGATGGCGCCGACACCGACGCAGGCCCCGCCCGCGCCTGAGGACGCCGCCGATGTTGATCAGCTCACCGTGCTGCGTCAGAATTGGGCGCGCGTCAAGGAATTGCTACAGAATCGGCGCCGCACGTTGCTGGGCATTCTGACAGGCGGTGTGCGTTTCCTGGCGGTCGAGCAGTCCCAGGTGATCATTGGTTTTGACGGCAACAAGCAGGGCGCGCCTTACAGTGCACGTCGCCTCCTGGAGCCGGAGAACAAGGCCACGCTGGAAGCGGTGTTAAGTGAGGTCCTGGGCGGACCTCATCGTATCATCGTGATAGCCGAGGATCAATACCAGCCACGGGTGCGCACAACCCCGGCAGTGGTGCAACCGGAGATTGTCAGCGTGCAGGCTGCCGAGCCTGAGGCGGTGGCGTCGCGGGCGGTTGGCAGTCAACCGGCGGACGATTCGGTCCTGAGCGCATGCCAGAGAACTGGGCGCCGTGGTGCGCGAACTGCCAGCGGACTAACCCAACGTTTCGATGTGAAATAGCATTGAAATAGGAAGAGACAGGAAGAGACAGAAAGAGACAGAAAGAGACAGGAAGAAATAGAAAGGAATGAAGATCGGTCATGTCAAAAGGTAAACATCGCGGGTTTGTGCCACAGCCACCCATGCGGGGCGGTCCTGGCGGCGGCGCGGGCGGGGGCGGCAACATGATGTCGCAAATCCAGAAGCTGCAGGAAGAGATGGGTAAGACGCAAGAGGCGCTCAAGTCGGAAACGGTCACGGTTTCCGTGGGCGGAGAGGCGGTCACGGTGGTTGCCACCGGGGATCAGCGGATTACCTCTATCACGCTCAAGCCTGAGGCGGTTGACCCAGGGGATGTCGAGATGCTGCAGGACCTGCTGGTAGCGGCTGTCAACGAGGCGTTGGCGCAGTCGCAGGCGTTGGCATCCAAACGGATGGCGGCGCTCACTGGCGGTTTGAGCCTGCCTGGTCTTTTCTAGGATTACGGCGGATTACGACTATGGAACCACTCGCACCACCCGTTGCGCGCCTCATTGATGCCTTTGCACGCTTGCCTGGCATCGGGCCGAAAACGGCTTCCCGCCTGGCTTTCTTCTTGCTGCGCGCGCCGGATGAGATCACACAAGGGCTGGGCCAGGCGCTGCTGGATCTCAAAGCACACACGCAGTTGTGTGCGGAATGTTTCAACGTAGTCGAGACCAGCCCGTGCTCGATCTGCGCGAATGAGAGTCGCGATCATTCTGTCATCTGTGTGGTCGAAGAGCCGCTCGATGTCCTGGCGATCGAACGGACGGGGAGCTATCGGGGCGTCTATCATGTCCTGCATGGGGTGATTTCGCCGATTGACGGCATCGGGCCGGAGGAACTGAAAATTGCGGAGTTGATTCGGCGCATTCAGCGGCGCCCGGTGCAGGAGATCATCCTGGCCACCAACCCTGGCCTGGAGGGCGACAATACGGCAGCTTGGATTCAGCGGCAGTTGCAGATCGCGGGGATGCGGATGACACGGCTGGCGCGTGGTTTGCCGGTGGGCGGGGACTTGGAATATGCGGACGCGGTGACACTGGCGAGTGCCTTGGATGGGCGCAGCGAGATGCGCTAGGCGACAGGCGCCGGGCCGCGACGCGGGTCAGCGTCGTGGCCGGAGAGATGCCCCAGCGAGTTTGTCCGGCTTGTGCGTTGGATTTGACACATCGGGGAGGGCGTGGTAAATTCGGCCCTCGTTGCCTGTTGGGGCAGCCGAGAGAGAAAGTTCTTTCAAAGGGGTAGTGGTTCAGCAACAAGTGCATGGTATGCCCCGTACCAGGCGTTGCGCGTGAGTCACGTCTGTGTGTGAGTTCATCGGTTCGCAAGTGCAAGAGTGGATCACCGAAGTCGCTCGCGAATTTGACAGGACACGCCTTCAGGGCCACCCACGGGACGCAGACTCGGCGTGGCTTGTAGGACTACATACCCTGGTGCGTGGTGAAGAGTTTCGGCCGGACAGGCGCAGCAGATTTGACAGGACGTGGTGCGCCTGATACAATACCCAACTGCAAATGCGCTCGCACAGTAGAGATACTGGCGGGCGGTTCTTTGAGAAGCGTAATTTTACATCACAATCAAAAATCGTGAGACAAAGCTGGCGACTTCCTGGGTGAAGACCGGTTGGCTCAATCGGAGCCTGTCTGCGATTTGCTAACGCACTGGTTGTGTAGTAGAATAGCTCGTGTTGTTGCGTAGGCAGCAACCTATAGGTTAGATCGAAAGCAGGCACATGAACTGGCCTGCTGTTTTTTCGGCTATCTGACCTTGTATGCACCTTAACAGTTAAAGAGTGATAGGAAGGTAAGAGGAGATAGTGTTGCAGTTTTAGCTATCTGATAGATAAGATAAAGGTTAGGATTAAATGGAGAGTTTGATCCTGGCTCAGGATGAACGCTGGCGGCGTGCTTAACACATGCAAGTTGAACGGTCTGCTTAGGTAGACAGTGGCGCACGGGTGAGTAACGCGTCGGTGACCTATCCTTTAGTGGGGGGATAACTCAGGGAAACTTGAGCTAATACCGCATGAGCTTGTGGTTGTTAGAGGGCCACAAGGAAAGCAGCAATGCGCTGAGGAGGGGCCTGCGTCCGATTAGCTAGTTGGCAAGGTAACGGCTTACCAAGGCGATGATCGGTAGCTGGTCTGAGAGGACGATCAGCCACATTGGCACTGAGACACGGGCCAAACTCCTACGGGAGGCAGCAGTGAGGAATATTGGGCAATGGCCGGAAGGCTGACCCAGCAACGCCGCGGAGGACGAAGGCTTTCGGGTTGTAAACTCCTTTTCCGGGGACGAGGAAGGACGGTACCCTGGGAATAAGTCACGGCTAACTACGTGCCAGCAGCCGCGGTAAAACGTAGGTGGCGAGCGTTATCCGGATTTACTGGGCGTAAAGAGCGCGTAGGTGGTTGAGTAAGTTGGATGTAAAATCTCTTGGCTTAACTGGGAGGAGACGTTCAAGACTGCTTGGCTTGAGGGCGAGAGAGGGGTGCAGAATTCCCGGTGTAGTGGTGGAATGCGTAGATATCGGGAGGAATACCAGTGGCGAAAGCGGCGCCCTGGCTCGCAACTGACACTGAGGCGCGAAAGCGTGGGTAGCGAACGGGATTAGATACCCCGGTAGTCCACGCTGTAAACGATGGAACTGGGTGTTGGCGGTATGAATTCCGTCGGTGCCGTAGCAAACGCGATAAGTTCACCGCCTGGGGAGTACGGTCGCAAGGCTAAAACTCAAAGGAATTGACGGGGGCCCGCACAAGCAGCGGAGCGTGTGGTTTAATTCGATGCAACGCGAAAAACCTTACCTGGGTTTGACATGGGCGTAGTAGTGAACCGAAAGGGGAACGAGCCTTCGGGCAGCGTCCACAGGTGCTGCATGGCTGTCGTCAGCTCGTGCCGTGAGGTGTTGGGTTAAGTCCCGCAACGAGCGCAACCCCTGTTGCCAGTTATAAGTGTCTGGCGAGACTGCCGGTATCAAGCCGGAGGAAGGTGGGGATGACGTCAAGTCAGCATGGCCTTTATATCCAGGGCTACACACACGCTACAATGGTCGGTACAGAGGGTTGCAAAGCCGCGAGGTAGAGCTAATCTCACAAAGCCGGCCTCAGTTCAGATTGGAGGCTGCAACTCGCCTCCATGAAGTCGGAGTTGCTAGTAATCGCCGGTCAGCAATACGGCGGTGAATACGTTCCCGGGCCTTGTACACACCGCCCGTCACGTCATGGGAGCTGGTAACACCTGAAGTCGGTGAGCTAACCGCGAGGAGGCAGCCGCCGAGGGTGGGACTAGTGACTGGGACGAAGTCGTAACAAGGTAGCTGTACCGGAAGGTGCGGCTGGATCACCTCCTTTCTAGGGAGAAAGGCGTGCCGAGGGCTGCGGAAGCGGTTTTGGGAGCCTACTCTGAGGTTAGGGCTGTAGCTATCTTTGAATTTTCCTATCACTCTTTAGCGGTTAAGGCACATTGAGAGGGAGAGAGAGGGCCTTTAGCTCAGCTGGTTAGAGCATTCCTCTGATAAGGGAAAGGTCTCTGGTTCGAGTCCAGAAAGGCCCACTGAGAGTGGGGGGAAAGAAGGATAGAGCGAGAGATAAAGCGAGAGCCCGGTTGGGAAGCCGGGTTTTTGAATGGGTTGTGAGATAGCGGGTGAGCTTGTGCGGAGAGAGCAGGAGCTTAGCCGCTAGCGTGCAACGCTGGGCGGAGAGGTTATTACTGGAAGGTAGTGATCTGGCCGAGGACATTAACAACTGAATTGTGTGAGTGTAGATGGCATGATAGCGAAGAAGGCGATGGAAGAGGATAGAAGACGTTTAATGAATGCCGTCTCACGTGGATTAAGTTAGTAAGGGCATACGGTGGATGCCTAGGCGCCAGAAGCCGAAGAAGGACGTGGATGGCTGCGAAAAGCCTCGGTGAGCTGTCATCAAGCGTGAGAGCCGGGGATATCCGAATGGGGAAACCCGCCTGGGGGAATGCCCAGGCACTGTCATCTGAATACATAGGGTGAGCAGGGGGCACCTGGGGAACTGAAACATCTAAGTACCCGGAGGAAAAGAGAACATTCCCTGAGTAGTGGCGAGCGAAAGGGGGAGGAGCCTAAACCCACGTTGTGTAGAAGGCTGCAGCCGTTGCAGCGTGGGGGTTGAAGGGGCTAGGGCGTGTTGTTGCAGAGACACGAAGGAGTAAGAAATTTCAGGTCTAGTCGAACTGTACTGGGAAGGCAGAGCGCAGAAGGTGAGACTCCTGTAGACGAAAGGTCTGAGACTCCTGCTAGTACCCTGAGTACCACGGGACACGAGGAATCTTGTGGGAAGCAAGGGAGACCACTCTCTAAGGCTAAAGACTACTGGCGACCGATAGTGAACAAGTACCGTGAGGGAAAGGTGAAAAGAACCCGGGTTAACCGGAGTGAAATAGAACCTGAAACCGTATGCTTACAAGCAGTCGGAGGACAATACCCGAAAGGGGAGGTCTGACGGCGTGCCTCTTGGAGAATGAGCCAGCGAGTTACTTTCAGTAGCGAGGTTAAGGCAGATACAGCCGGAGCCGTAGCGAAAGCGAGTCTGAAAAGGGCGACAAGTTGCTGGGAGTAGACCCGAAACCAGGTGAGCTACTCATGGTCAGGGTGAAGCGGGGTAACGCCTCGTGGAGGCCCGAACTCGTTAATGTTGCAAAATTATGAGATGAACTGTGAGTAGGGGTGAAATGCCAAACGAACTTGGAGATAGCTGGTTCTCCCCGGAAATAGCTTTAGGGCTAGCCTCAAGTGTTGAATACCGGGGGTAGGGCACTGGATTGGCTAGGGGGCGTATAGCTTACCAAACCAAACCAAACTTCAAATACCGGTAGTTGTAGCTTGGGAGTCGGACTACGGGAGATGAGTTTCGTGGTCAAAAGGGAAACAGCCCAGATCGCCAGCTAAGGTCCTGAAGTACGAGCTAAGTGGGAAAGGATGTGGGATTACCCAGACAGCCAGGAGGTTGGCTTAGAAGCAGCCATCCTTGAAAGAGTGCGTAATAGCTCACTGGTCTAGTGATCCTGCGCCGAAAATTTAACGGGGCTAAAGCTCGTCACCGAAGCTGCGGATTCATATACTTGCGGGTATATGAGTGGTAGGGGGAGCGTTCTGCACAGCAGAGAAGGGTGACTGGAAAGACGCCTGGAGCGTGCAGAAGAGAGAATGCTGGCATGAGTAGCGAAAACACGTGAGAACCGTGTTCGCCGTAAATCTAAGGTTTCCGACGGAAGGTCAATCCGCGTCGGGTTAGTCGGGCCTAAGGCGAGGCCGGATGGCGTAGCCGATGGACAACAGGTTAATATTCCTGTACCACGTGATACCGTTTGAGTGAAGGGGTGACGCAGGGGGGTAGGCCAGCCAGTTATTGGATTCTGGTGCTAAGCCTGTAGGGCGATGAAGGGGATAGGGAAAACCGTTCCTGGAGCTTGAGGGGTGATGGCGGAGCCTGAGAGGGCCGGAAGTGGCTGAGCCCGAGCTGCCGAGAAAAGCCTCTAGCGAGGTATGCGTGACCGTACCGCAAACCGACACAGGTAGATGGGTAGAGAATACCAAGGCGAACGGGAGAACCCTTGTTAAGGAATTAGGCAAATTAAGTCCGTAACTTAGGGAAAAGGACTGCCACTGGTTGTGAGGGCGACTAGCTTGTCTGAGCGATTGGTGGTCGCAGCGAAATGGCTCTGCCGACTGTTTAACAAAAACACAGGTCTCTGCGAAAGCGAAAGCTGACGTATAGGGGCTGACGCCTGCCCAGTGCCGGAAGGTTAAGGGGAGAGGTGATGAGCTTTGAACCGAAGCCCCGGTGAACGGCGGCCGTAACTATAACGGTCCTAAGGTAGCGAAATTCCTTGTCGGGTAAGTTCCGACCCGCACGAAAGGCGTAACGAGCAGAGCACTGTCTCAACAAGGGACCCGGCGAAGTTGAAATAGCGGTGAAGATGCCGTTTACCCGCAGCAGGACAAAAAGACCCCGTGGAGCTTTACTGTAGCTTGACATTGAGTTAGGGCTTTGTCTGTGTAGGATAGGTGGGAGGCTAAGAAGCTGGTCCGCTAGGATCGGTGGAGTCGACGTTGAAATACCACCCTGATGGAGTCTTGGCTCTAACCTGTGGCCCTGATCGGGCATGGGGACAGTGTCTGGTAGGCAGTTTGACTGGGGCGGTCGCCTCCTAAAGAGTAACGGAGGCGCCCAAAGGTTCCCTCAGGCTGAATGGAAACCAGCCGTAGAGTGTAAAGGCATAAGGGAGCTTGACTGCGAGACAAACAAGTCGAGCAGAGACGAAAGTCGGGCTTAGTGATCCTACGGTTCCGAGTGGAAGGGCCGTGGCTTAACGGACAAAAGCTACCCCGGGGATAACAGGCTGATCTCCTCCAAGAGTTCACATCGACGAGGAGGTTTGGCACCTCGATGTCGGCTCGTCGCATCCTGGGGCTGAAGTAGGTCCCAAGGGTCCGGCTGTTCGCCGGTTAAAGCGGTACGCGAGCTGGGTTCAGACCGTCGTGAGACAGGTCGGTCTCTATCCGCTGTGGGCGAAGGGGATTTGAGAGGGGCTGCCCCTAGTACGAGAGGACCGGGGTGGACAGACCGCTGGTGTACCAGTTGTCTCGCCAGAGGCATTGCTGGGTAGCTAAGTCTGGCAGCGATAACCGCTGAAAGCATCTAAGTGGGAAACGCGCCTCAAGATGAGATCCCCACTGTAAAAGGGTAAGTGCACCGGGAGACTACCGGTTAGATAGGCGGCAGGTGTACGCACTGTGAGGTGTTGAGCCGAGCCGTACTAATGCACGAGGACTTAATCCACGTGAGGCGGCAGGCATTAAGCGTCGAGACGTGCAAGCTACACACACAATTGAGTTGAGATGACGGCTGCTGTGCGAACAGCAGAAGTCGTAAATTGATAGTTGAATACAGGTTTTGTTGGTGGCTAGAGCGGAGGGGGTACACCCAGTCCCATCTCGAACCTGGCAGTTAAGCCCTTCAGCGCCGATGGTAGTCCTCGGGTGACTGAGTGCAAGAGTAGGCCGCTGCCAACAAAACCTGATTTCATCTTGTATGCACCTTAACAGTTAAAGAGTGATAGGAAGGTAAGAGGAGATAGTGTTGCAGTTTTAGCTATCTGATAGATAAGATAAAGGTTAGGATTAAATGGAGAGTTTGATCCTGGCTCAGGATGAACGCTGGCGGCGTGCTTAACACATGCAAGTTGAACGGTCTGCTTAGGTAGACAGTGGCGCACGGGTGAGTAACGCGTAGGTGACCTATCCTTTAGTGGGGGATAACTCAGGGAAACTTGAGCTAATACCGCATGAGCTTGTGGTTGTTAGAGGGCCACAAGGAAAGCAGCAATGCGCTGAGGGAGGGGCCTGCGTCCGATTAGCTAGTTGGCAAGGTAACGGCTTACCAAGGCGATGATCGGTAGCTGGTCTGAGAGGACGATCAGCCACATTGGCACTGAGACACGGGCCAAACTCCTACGGGAGGCAGCAGTGAGGAATATTGGGCAATGGCCGAAAGGCTGACCCAGCAACGCCGCGTGGAGGACGAAGGCTTTCGGGTTGTAAACTCCTTTTCCGGGGGACGAGGAAGGACGGTACCCTGGGAATAAGTCACGGCTAACTACGTGCCAGCAGCCGCGGTAAAACGTAGGTGGCGAGCGTTATCCGGATTTACTGGGCGTAAAGAGCGCGTAGGTGGTTGAGTAAGTTGGATGTAAAATCTCTTGGCTTAACTGGGAGGAGACGTTCAAGACTGCTTGGCTTGAGGGCGAGAGAGGGGTGCAGAATTCCCGGTGTAGTGGTGGAATGCGTAGATATCGGGAGGAATACCAGTGGCGAAAGCGGCGCCCTGGCTCGCAACTGACACTGAGGCGCGAAAGCGTGGGTAGCGAACGGGATTAGATACCCCGGTAGTCCACGCTGTAAACGATGTGAACTGGGTGTTGGCGGTATGAATTCCGTCGGTGCCGTAGCAAACGCGATAAGTTCACCGCCTGGGGAGTACGGTCGCAAGGCTAAAACTCAAAGGAATTGACGGGGGCCCGCACAAGCAGCGGAGCGTGTGGTTTAATTCGATGCAACGCGAAAAACCTTACCTGGGTTTGACATGGGCGTAGTAGTGAACCGAAAGGGGAACGAGCCTTCGGGCAGCGTCCACAGGTGCTGCATGGCTGTCGTCAGCTCGTGCCGTGAGGTGTTGGGTTAAGTCCCGCAACGAGCGCAACCCCTGTTGCCAGTTATAAGTGTCTGGCGAGACTGCCGGTATCAAGCCGGAGGAAGGTGGGGATGACGTCAAGTCAGCATGGCCTTTATATCCAGGGCTACACACGCTACAATGGTCGGTACAGAGGGTTGCAAAGCCGCGAGGTAGAGCTAATCTCACAAAGCCGGCCTCAGTTCAGATTGGAGGCTGCAACTCGCCTCCATGAAGTCGGAGTTGCTAGTAATCGCCGGTCAGCAATACGGCGGTGAATACGTTCCCAGGCCTTGTACACACCGCCCGTCACGTCATGGGAGCTGGTAACACCTGAAGTCGGTGAGCTAACCGCGAGGAGGCAGCCGCCGAGGGTGGGACTAGTGACTGGGACGAAGTCGTAACAAGGTAGCTGTACCGGAAGGTGCGGCTGGATCACCTCCTTTCTAGGGAGAAAGGCGTGCCGAGGGCTGCGGAAGCGGTTTTTGGGAGCCTACTCTGAGGTTAGGGCTGTAGCTATCTTTGAATTTTCCTATCACTCTTTAGCGGTTAAGGTACATTGAGAGGGAGAGAGAGGGCCTTTAGCTCAGCTGGTTAGAGCATTCCTCTGATAAGGGAAAGGTCTCTGGTTCGAGTCCAGAAAGGCCCACTGAGGGTGGGGGAAAGAAGGATAGAGCGAGAGATAAAGCGAGAGCCCGGTTGGGAAGCCGGGTTTTTGAATGGGTTGTGAGATAGCGGGTGAGCTTGTGCGGAGAGAGCAGGAGCTTAGCCGCTAGCGTAACGCTGGGCGGAGAGGTTATTACTGGAAGGTAGTGATCTGGCCGAGGACATTAACAACTGAATTGTGTGAGTGTAGATGGCATGATAGCGAAGAAGGCGATGGAAGAGGATAGAAGACGTTTAATGAATGCCGTCTCACGTGGATTAAGTTAGTAAGGGCATACGGTGGATGCCTAGGCGCCAGAAGCCGAAGAAGGACGTGGATGGCTGCGAAAAGCCTCGGTGAGCTGTCATCAAGCGTGAGAGCCGGGGATATCCGAATGGGGAAACCCGCCTGGGGGAATGCCCAGGCACTGTCATCTGAATACATAGGGTGAGCAGGGGGCACCCGGGGAACTGAAACATCTAAGTACCCGGAGGAAAAGAGAACATTCCCTGAGTAGTGGCGAGCGAAAGGGGAGGAGCCTAAACCCACGTTGTGTAGAAGGCTGCAGCCGTTGCAGCGTGGGGGTTGAAGGGGCTAGGGCGTGTTGTTGCAGAGACACGAAGGAGTAAGAAATTTCAGGTCTAGTCGAACTGTACTGGGAAGGCAGAGCGCAGAAGGTGAGACTCCTGTAGACGAAA
This sequence comes from Candidatus Amarolinea dominans, assembly GCF_016704685.1. Classification (NCBI taxonomy): domain Bacteria; kingdom Bacillati; phylum Chloroflexota; class Caldilineae; order Caldilineales; family Candidatus Amarolineaceae; genus Candidatus Amarolinea; species Candidatus Amarolinea dominans. Next base: position 71,595 of record NZ_JADIZS010000026.1, on the reverse strand, counting down.
GGTCTGAAACTCCTGCTAGTACCCTGAGTACCACGGGACACGAGAAATCTTGTGGGAAGCAAGGGAGACCACTCTCTAAGGCTAAAGACTTATGGCGACCGATAGTGAACAAGTACCGTGAGGGAAAGGTGAAAAGAACCGGGTTAACCGGAGTGAAATAGAACCTGAAACCGTATGCTTACAAGCAGTCGGAGGACAATACCCGAAAGGGGAGGTCTGACGGCGTGCCTCTTGGAGAATGAGCCAGCGAGTTACTTTCAGTAGCGAGGTTAAGGCAGATACAGCCGGAGCCGTAGCGAAAGCGAGTCTGAAAAGGGCGACAAGTTGCTGGGAGTAGACCCGAAACCAGGTGAGCTACTCATGGTCAGGGTGAAGCGGGGGTAACGCCTCGTGGAGGCCCGAACTCGTTAATGTTGCAAAATTATGAGATGAACTGTGAGTAGGGGTGAAATGCCAAACGAACTTGGAGATAGCTGGTTCTCCCCGAAATAGCTTTAGGGCTAGCCTCAAGTGTTGAATACCGGGGGTAGGGCACTGGATTGGCTAGGGGGCGTATAGCTTACCAAACCAAACCAAACTTCAAATACCGGTAGTTGTAGCTTGGGAGTCGGACTACGGGAGATGAGTTTCGTGGTCAAAAGGGAAACAGCCCAGATCGCCAGCTAAGGTCCTGAAGTACGAGCTAAGTGGGAAAGGATGTGGGATTACCCAGACAGCCAGGAGGTTGGCTTAGAAGCAGCCATCCTTGAAAGAGTGCGTAATAGCTCACTGGTCTAGTGATCCTGCGCCGAAAATTTAACGGGGCTAAAGCTCGTCACCGAAGCTGCGGATTCATATACTTGCGGGTATATGAGTGGTAGGGGAGCGTTCTGCACAGCAGAGAAGGGTGACTGGAAAGACGCCTGGAGCGTGCAGAAGAGAGAATGCTGGCATGAGTAGCGAAAAACACGTGAGAACCGTGTTCGCCGTAAATCTAAGGTTTCCGACGGAAGGTCAATCCGCGTCGGGTTAGTCGGGCCTAAGGCGAGGCCGGATGGCGTAGCCGATGGACAACAGGTTAATATTCCTGTACCACGTGATACCGTTTGAGTGAAGGGGGTGACGCAGGGGGGTAGGCCAGCCAGTTATTGGATTCTGGTGCTAAGCCTGTAGGGCGATGAAGGGGATAGGGAAAACCGTTCCTGGAGCTTGAGGGGTGATGGCGGAGCCTGAGAGGGCCGGAAGTGGCTGAGCCCGAGCTGCCGAGAAAAGCCTCTAGCGAGGTATGCGTGACCGTACCGCAAACCGACACAGGTAGATGGGTAGAGAATACCAAGGCGAACGGGAGAACCCTTGTTAAGGAATTAGGCAAATTAAGTCCGTAACTTAGGGAAAGGACTGCCACTGGTTGTGAGGGCGACTAGCTTGTCTGAGCGATTGGTGGTCGCAGCGAAATGGCTCTGCCGACTGTTTAACAAAAACACAGGTCTCTGCGAAAGCGAAAGCTGACGTATAGGGGCTGACGCCTGCCCAGTGCCGGAAGGTTAAGGGGAGAGGTGATGAGCTTTGAACCGAAGCCCCGGTGAACGGCGGCCGTAACTATAACGGTCCTAAGGTAGCGAAATTCCTTGTCGGGTAAGTTCCGACCCGCACGAAAGGCGTAACGAGCAGAGCACTGTCTCAACAAGGGACCCGGCGAAGTTGAAATAGCGGTGAAGATGCCGTTTACCCGCAGCAGGACAAAAAGACCCCGTGGAGCTTTACTGTAGCTTGACATTGAGTTAGGGCTTTGTCTGTGTAGGATAGGTGGGAGGCTAAGAAGCTGGTCCGCTAGGATCGGTGGAGTCGACGTTGAAATACCACCCTGATGGAGTCTTGGCTCTAACCTGTGGCCCTGATCGGGCATGGGGACAGTGTCTGGTAGGCAGTTTGACTGGGGCGGTCGCCTCCTAAAGAGTAACGGAGGCGCGCAAAGGTTACCTTGTGGTGGTTGGAAATCATCATGTAAGTGTAAAGGCATAAGGTAGCTTGACTGCGAGACATACAAGTCGAGCAGAGACGAAAGTCAGGCTTAGTGATCCTACGGTTCCGAGTGGAAGGGCCGTGGCTTAACGGACAAAAGCTACCCCGGGGATAACAGGCTGATCTCCTCCAAGAGTTCACATCGACGAGGAGGTTTGGCACCTCGATGTCGGCTCGTCGCATCCTGGGGCTGAAGTAGGTCCCAAGGGTCCGGCTGTTCGCCGGTTAAAGCGGTACGCGAGCTGGGTTCAGACCGTCGTGAGACAGGTCGGTCTCTATCCGCTGTGGGCGAAGGGGATTTGAGAGGGGCTGCCCCTAGTACGAGAGGACCGGGGTGGACAGACCGCTGGTGTACCAGTTGTCTCGCCAGAGGCATTGCTGGGTAGCTAAGTCTGGCAGCGATAACCGCTGAAAGCATCTAAGTGGGAAACGCGCCTCAAGATGAGATCCCCCACTGTAAAAGGGTAAGTGCACCGGGAGACTACCGGTTAGATAGGCGGCAGGTGTACGCACTGTGAGGTGTTGAGCCGAGCCGTACTAATGCACGAGGACTTAATCCACGTGAGGCGGCAGGCATTAAGCGTCGAGACGTGCAAGCTACACACACACAATTGAGTTGAGATGACGGCTGCTGTGCGAACAGCGGAAGTCGCAAATTGATAGTTGAATACAGGTTTTGTTGGTGGCTAGAGCGGAGGGGGTACACCCAGTCCCATCTCGAACCTGGCAGTTAAGCCCTTCAGCGCCGATGGTAGTCCTCGGGTGACTGAGTGCAAGAGTAGGCCGCTGCCAACAAAACCTGATTTCATCTCAAAAAGAGCCATCATCGGCTCTTTTCTTATTTACCTGCATTTTTGCCCGCATTTTGCTTGCGTGTGAATTTGCAGAAGGAGTTTCTCTATCTTGGACCTTGAAGCTGCGATAGCTTGGGGCGTCTTAGCCCTGGCCATTGTGGTGACCGTTTTTGCCGCCGCGGCCGAGATGGCACTCGCCTCCCTCAGCCGCGGCCGTTTACGACTCATGAGCGAGCAGGGCCTCTCCCCTGCCCGCCGCGTGATGGAATTGCTCGAGGCCCCCGGCCGTTTCTTGACGACCCTCCTGCAACTCAAAGTGCTTGCCCTCATTGCTGCAGCTACCGCGGTAACCTACGGGGTTTTGACCTATCAGCTCGGCCTCGGCGCCCTGCTGCTACTGCAGACGCTGCTGCTGATTGCCATGGTGTTGATCCAAACGGTCGCACGCGCCCTGGTTGTGCGCAGCCCGGAACCGGTAGCTCTCTTCCTGGCGCCCCTTGTGAGCTTCTTCACCGCCCTCCTGGCGCCCTTGACCTGGCTGTACCTGCGTGTAGCCGGACGTCTGCGCACGCACGATGAGAATGACAGAGCCACCGAAGAGAGCATCTTCCTGAGCGAAGACGGTTTGCGTTTCCTGCTCAACGTCAGCGAGGAAGAAAGCCAGATCGAAGAAAGCGAAAAAGAAATGATCGGCTCCATCCTGGAGCTTGACAAGACCCTGGTGCGCGAGGTGATGGTGCCGCGCATTGATTTGGTGACGCTGGACGATCAGACCCCACTGTCACAAGTGCTCGACGTGGTGCTCGAAGCCGGTCATTCACGCATTCCCGTCTACCATGAGACTGTGGACAATATCGTGGGCATCTTGTATGCCAAGGACCTGTTGCGCGTCTTTCGCGAACAGCAGCGCACGGTGGATGCAGGCGCGGCGGCGCAAACCAACATTGACCTGCGCATCCTCATGCGTCAACCCTATTTTGTGCCCGACTCTAAGCCAGTGAGTGAACTGCTGCGCGAGCTACAAAAGCGCAAAGTGCATATCGTGGTCGTGGTGGATGAGTACGGCGGTACGGCCGGCGTTGTCACCATCGAGGACCTGCTGGAAGAAATCGTGGGTGACATTCAGGATGAGTACGATGAGGAAGAGCCAGAAATCATCCGGGTCAGCGAGCGCGAGTACCTGTTGAGCGCACGCGCCAGCCTGGACGAGGTCAACGACGCGCTCGGCATCGAGCTACCGAGCGAGGGCGGCGACACGCTCGGCGGCTACATCTATAGCCGGTTGGGCCGCGTCCCCATGCAGGGCGAAGAAGTACCCTTCGACGGGGGCATCCTCAAGGTGCTGTCGGTGGACGGCAACAGCATTGATCGCGTGCAGGCGTTGATTACCCCACCGCCTGCCGCCACCCCAGAGGCTGAAGCAACCCCCGAGGGAAGTATGCCGACCGTCAAAGGCGCCATCCTCTCCTCCCTCTTCTTCTTCTAGCGCCACTGTGCTATACTGCAAGCGGCAATAGACTTCACTTTTCCGCCTAAGGGGTCAGGCGCAATTCGTGCCTGCTTGCAGTATACAATAGCCGGCACAGCGTCTGCCAGCACAAGATCAAAACCTGGGGGAAAGCCATGGCCGAGCACGCGATGATACTGGAGCAACCGGAGAAACTCGTGGAACAGGCGCGCGCGGCGCGTCTGCGCGCCTACGCGCCCTATTCGCGCTATCTCGTGGGCGCGGCCGTGCTGACCGCCGCGGGAGATGTGTTCACCGGCTGCAATATCGAAAATGCCTCCTATGGCCTGACTATCTGCGCCGAACGCGTGGCCATCGCGAGCGCCATTGCCGCGGGGCAGCGCGACTTTGTCATGTTGGCCCTTGTCACCGCCAACGGTGGCTCTCCCTGCGGCGCCTGCCGGCAGGTGATGGTCGAATTTGCCCCTGACATGCCGGTCATCATTGCTGATGAGCAGGGAATCCGCCAGACTCTGCCCGCGCACGCCTTGATCCCCGGCTTTTTTGGCCCAGAACACCTGACTCCGTGACGCTATGAACGCTTCGACGCACACACCAGCAATCACTACCGACGCCACCACCAGCCGCCGCGCCCGCGTCTACCGCACGGAGGCGGTGGTGCTGCGTCGCCAGGATCACGGTGAGACCGATCGTCTCTTGACGGTCTTCACGCCCATGCACGGCAAACGGGTGCTGCGGGCCAAAGGTGTGCGCAAGCCCACCAGCCGCAAGACTGGTCACCTCGAACTGTTTGCACACAGCCTGCTCCTGGTCGCCAAAGGTCACACCTGGGACCTCATCACCCAAGCCGAGCTGATCCACCCCTTCCCGCAAATCCATGAGGACATGCTGCGCGCCAACTACGCCTACTACGTGGCCGAACTGGTGGATCGCTTCACCACCGAGCATGATGAGAACCGGCCCCTCTTCGACCTGCTCGTCGCGACCCTCCAGCGTCTCGATTCCATGCCCAAACTCGACGTCACGCTGCGTTTCTTCGAGCTGCGCCTGCTCAACCTGGTCGGCTACCAGCCCCAGCTCTATCATTGCGTCAACTGCAGCGACGAATTGCAGCCGGTAACAAACTTCTGGAACCATGTTGGGGGCGGGGTTTTGTGCCCACGCTGCGGCGAGGCCCTGGCCGGCAGCGAGGAATTACCTCTGGCCGTCTTCAAGCTCCTGCGCTTCGTGCAGCGCTCCGATTTCGACACCGTGCTGGCCCTGGCGCCCAGCGAAGCGCTCATGATCCAGACCGAACTGCTGCTGCAACGTTACCTCATGGCCCTGCTGGAGCGCAACCTCAAATCCGTAGATTTCCTGCGCCGCATGCGCTATCAAGCGACACAGCCTTTGTAGACGTTTTCTTTGTTGAAGCACACGGGGGGCGACTGCAAGGGTGCGCCCCTACAAACATCGGTCATCGGTAGGGGCGTGGCCTTGCGCCCGCCCTGTTAGTTGAAAAGAAACATGTCATACAATCCCGAAAAACACCATCGCCAGTCCATCCGGTTGCCAGGTTACGATTACAGCCAATCCGGTGCATATTTCGTCACCATCTGCACGCAGGGGCGCGAATGTGTCCTGGAGGATCCGATCGTGTCAGCGATCATCATTGACGTTTGGTATGCGCTGCCGAGATGGTTTCCGAGCATTGATTTGGATGAATTCGTCATCATGCCAAACCACACCCATTTCATCGTATGGATTCTGCCTGTCGGTACAAATGCTGGCGTAGGGACGGAACGGACAGAGGCAATCCCCGCAACCCTGCCAGACGTAGGGGCAACCCTCGCGGTGGCCCCAAAAGCCAACAAACGGACCTGGATCATTCCCGAACCCACCGCGGTGAACCTGACGCCGACGTTGGGCGACGTGGTTGGATCGTTCAAATCGCTGGTGTTCAAGGTATACCTGGATTGGATCGGGGCCAACGACCCGACCCGTCGGGCCAAATTCTGGCAGCGCAGTTATTACGAACACATCATTCGCAGCGAGGCCCAATTGCACGCGATCCGGCGTTACATCCGAGAGAACCCATTGAAGTGGGCGTTGGACCCAGATAACTCGCAGAATCTGCCTAAACGTCCGTTTCCGGCCAATGTAGAGGCATACCTGGAAGATGTGGAACGGTACGAGAAATATCGGTAGAGACAGGTCTTGCACCTGCCCTCGATGTCGCCACCCGCGACCGGGGAGACCGCGACCGCGACGGGGGCGACCGCAAGGGTACGCCCCTACCCACGACGCGGGGCGACCGCAAGGGTACGCTACCCACAACGGAGGCTCAACCATGCATCACCGTCTGAAGCTCAGACTGCTCGCCTCCCTGCCGCTGATCGTACTGCTGCTTTTGCCGATCGCACACTTTGGCGCGGCCAGCGCGAGGCCCGCTCAGCCGCCCATCGTGCTTGATCCCCTGGGCCAACTTGGCGGCAGCAGCAGCGCGGCGCTGGCGGTGATCGGCTCACGCGCCTACCTCGGCAGCGGTCCGCGCCTGCTGATCCTGGACGTGAGCCAACCTGCGGCGCCGGTTGTCCTGGGACGCAGCCCGCTGCTGAGCGACATCGTGCAAGGGGTCAGCGTGGCCGGCAGCCTGGCCTACGTGGTCAGCGGCGCCGGCGGTTTGACCCTGCTGGATGTGGGCAACCCGGCCGCGCCCAGCGTGCGTGGTCACCTGGCGACGGCCGGCTTTGCCAAAGGAGTCAGCGCGGCCAATGGCCTGGTGGCTGTGGCCGACTACGGCCGCGGTCTGACGCTCATTGATGCCAGCAATCCCGCTGCGCCCACCTTGCTGGCGCAGTTGCGCACCCCCGGCACCCCGCACGCCGTGCAGATTGTCGGCAGCCTGGCCTACCTGGCCGATGATTTCAATGGCCTGGTCATCGTGGACATCAGCAACCCCGCGCTGCCCACCGTGCGCAGCACCTTGCGTTCGGCCGGTGTGGCCGTTGGCGTGACAGTGGTGGGCGGCCTGGCCTACCTCGCCTACCAGGGCGAGGGCCTGCGCATCGTGGATGTGAGCAACCCCGCCGCGCCGCGCCGCCTGGGGCAGTTCGACACGCCAGGTCTGACCTCGGCGGTCAGCGTGGTGGGCAATTTGGCCTTCGTGGCCGACGGCGACGCGCTGCAGATCGTGGATGTGGGCAACCCGGCTGCGCCGACGCTCTTCGCCACGTTCCGGGAACTGGCCGTCAATGTGCAGGCGCTCAACGGCCTGGCCTTCATTGCGGACCGTGAAAGCCTGCTGCTGGTCAATGTCAGCCAGCCGGCCGCGCCGACCCTGGTGGGGTTTTACGACCCGCCCGGCGCGGCGCTCGATGTGGCGCTGGCTGGCAACCTGGCCTTCATCGCCGCAGCCAATGACGGCTTGCAGGTGCTTGATGTGAGCGACCCCGGCCAGCCGCAGCACCTGGCATCCCTCGATGTGATCGGCGCGGCGTTTGGGGTGGATGTGGTGGGCAATCTGGCCTTTGTCGCCCTGGGCGAGCGCGGCCTGCGCCTGGTGGATGTCACCAACCCCCTTGCGCCCTTCGTCCGCGGCCTGCTCGACACGCCCGGTCAGGCGCGCCGCGTCGCGGTCAGCGGTTCGCTGGCGGCCGTGGCCGATGCCTGGGGCGGCCTGGTGATCGTGGATGTGAGCAACCCCGCGGCGCCGATCGTACGCAGCACCCTGGCGACCGAGTTTCCAGCCAATGACGTCGCGCTGATGGGCAACCTGGCCGCGGTGGCGGCCGGCAAACGCCTCTTGCTGGTGGACCTGACCAACCCGGCTGCGCCCCTGGTGCGCAGCACCACCACCGTTTCTGGCTGGGCCGCCGCGGTGGCCGTGGTAGGCAGCCTGGTCTACGTGGCCGATGTGGAGGATGGCCTGCTGATCTACGACAGCAGTCATCCGGCCGCGCCGATTTTGCGCAGCGCCTTCTACACCCCCGGCGCTACCGGCATCAGCGTGCTGGATCAACTGGCCGTCATCAGTAACCACGCGCGGGGGCTGACCGTCCTCGATGTCAGCGATCCGGCCGCGCCGCAGTGGGTGGCTGCGGCGGAGACGGCCGGCCTGGCCCGGCGCGTGCGTCTGGCGGGCGACCTTCTATTTGTAGCCGATGACTTGGGCGGGCTGGTCACGCTGCGCTTACGCGATGGCCCGCTGCCCACCGATACCCCTACGCCGACCCGCACCCCCACTCCAACCGTGACGCCCACGCCAACCCCCACGTATTCCGCAACGCCCACGCGGACGCCAACCCACACCGCCACCCCGACAGCCACTTCGACGCCGACTCCCACACGCACGGCCACGCCAACTACGACGCTCACGCCCACCCCGACCCTCACTCCCAGCGCCACAGCGACGTGTACCCCGACGCCAAGCCCAACCCTGACCCCATCACCAACGCCAGTCACCTTCTATTTTCCCTGGATCGTGCAGACGCGCTGATTCTCTGCTATACGGCAAGCGGGAATAAACTTCACTTTTCCGCCTAAGGGGTCAGGCGCAATTCGTGCCCGCTTGCAGGATATGACGCACTGCGTTGTGAGATTTGACAATTGTGGGCATGATGACCTACACTATTTTATGAAAGATGTTGCTTTTGTGCCCCTCTACAACGCCAGCAGCCGGGAGGTGAAAGATGGATGTGTTGCCTGCAGGAGTAGCTATAAAATCGAGTGTCGCGATCAAGCCATCAAGTGCCGGTCATCGTTCGGAACCGCTGAAAGATCTGTACCATGTCGGTGAGATGCCGCCCATCGGGCATGTCCCGAAGCAGATGGTCGCCTGGTTGATTCGGCAAGAGCGCTTCGGCGAGCCAACTAAAGCCTTCCAGGTGGAAGTGCTTGACGTGCCGGAGCCGGCCGACGACGAAGTGTTGGTCTACGTCATGGCGGCCGGCGTCAATTACAACAATGTCTGGGCGGCCCTGGGCGTTCCGGTGGATGTCATCGGCGCGCGCCTGAAGGCCGGCGAAAAGGAGCCTTTTCACATCGGCGGCAGCGATGGCAGCGGCATCGTCTACAAGGTGGGCAAAGATGTCACCAACGTCAAGGTGGGCGATGAAGTGGTCATCCATTGCGGATCCTGGGATCGCAACGACCCGGTGGTCACGGCTGGCGGCGACCCGATGTTTGGCGCCAGTTTTCGCATTTGGGGCTACGAGACCAACTGGGGTAGCTTTGCCCAGTTCACCAAGGTGCAGGCGCATCAGTGCTTGCCCAAACCCAAGCATCTGACCTGGGAGGCTGCGGCCGCCTACATGTTGGTGGGCGCGACCGCCTATCGCATGTTACACGCCTGGCCGCCGCACAATGTGCAGATGGACGATGTCGTCCTGATCTGGGGCGGCGCCGGCGGCCTCGGCTCGCAGGCCATTCAGATCGTCAAAGCCGCGGGTGGCATTCCGATCGCCGTCATTTCTGACGAGAGCAAGGTGGACTTCTGCTTGAGCCTGGGCGCCAAAGGCTGCATCAACCGCAAGAACTTCAATCATTGGGGCATGCTGCCGCACTGGAAAGACACCGTCGGCTACAACACCTGGCTGAAGGGGGTGCGCACTTTTGGCAAGGCCATCTGGGACGTGCTCGGTGAGCGGCGTAGCCCGCGCATCGTCTTCGAGCATCCGGGGGAGACCACCGTCCCAACCTCGATGTTCGTGTGCGACACCGGCGGCATGGTGGTCATTTGCGCCGGCACCACCGGCTACAACGCGACGGTTGATCTGCGCTATCTCTGGATGCGCCAGAAGCGCATGCAAGGCTCGCACTTTGCCAACGACGAACAGGCCACGGGGATCAACGATCTGGTGATTGCGGGCAAGGTGGACCCCTGCCTGTCACAGACCTTTAGCTGGGGCGAACTGCCGCAAGCTCATCAGTTGATGTACGAAAATCGTCACCCTCACGGCAACATGTCTATCCTGGTGGGCGCTGTGAGCGCCGGGCTGCTCAACACGGCTGACCAGCGCGCCGCCATGCGCGGCCTGTATGAAATTACGCCTGAAGTGGCCGCGGAGGCTGAGAAGGCTGAGAAGGCTGAGATGGAACCAGAAGATATCTATGCTCGCCCGCGCCACGGCATTCCGGCCGGCGGCGAGTTTGTGGATCAGCGCCCCGCGGGCGAGGTCATGCATCAGGGCGTCATCACCTGCCTGGAGCGCACAACCGTGGATGAAGTGGCCCGCAGCATGGTCGAAAATCACATCCACGCCGTGGTCGTGGTGGACGCGCAGGGCTACGCCGTCGGCGTCGTCTCGCAGACCGACATGGTGATGGCGCGTCAGGGACGGGCGCCGGCCGATGTAGCACACCTGACGGCCGTTGACATCATGACGCCTGACCTCATCACCTGCACGCTGGCGGCGTCGGTTTCGGACGTGATCACCACCATGACCCGCCATCGCATTCACCGCCTGGTGGTGGTGCAAGAGGAGGGCGAACACCTGCGCCCGGTCGGCGTCATCTCGATGACCGACATCATCCGCCAAATGATGGGCTACGCCAATCCCGCGGCGCCTCGTGATCCAGCCTAGCCAGTCACATAACAGGGAGGTTTTCTATGTCCTTTCTAACTGAAGAGCACGAAGCGGTGCGTCAGACCGTCCGCAAGTTCACCGAGGAGAAGGTGATACCGATTGCCGACGAATACTACCGGGGCGCCCTGGAGATTCCGATGGGTCTCATCAAGCAGATGGCAAACCTGGGCTTCTTCGGCATGTCTTTCCCGGAGGAATGGGGCGGCGCCGGCATGGATGCCGTGAGTATGACGCTGGTCACCGAGGAGTTGAGCCGTGGTTGGCTGAGCGTGGGCAGCGTGCTCACGCGCAACCTGATCACCGGCACGCTGATCCTGGCGCACGGCACACAGGAGCAGAAAGAAAAATTCCTGCCCGGCATCGTCTCCGGCGAGATCTTGACCGCGGCCGCCTTTACCGAGCCAAATGCTGGTTCGGACACGGCTGGTATGCAGTTGCGCGCCGTGCGTGACGGCGACGAGTATGTGTTCAACGGCGCCAAGACCTGGTGTACGTTTGCCAACCGCGCGCACATCCTCACCGTGCTCGCGCGGACGCACCCGGATGCCTCGCTGCGCCACAAGGGCCTGAGCATCATCCTGGTGGAAAAAGACCCGGGCGATCATTTTCAGCCGCCGCAGTTGTCTGGCGAGCACATCCCAACCGTGGGCTATTACGGCATGCGCTCCTACAGCCTCGGCTTCGAAGATTTCCGGGTTCCGGTTGCCAACCTGATCGGCGGGGTCGAAAACAAGGGCTTCTATCAGTTGATGGCAACCTATGAGTGGGCGCGCATCCAGACGGCCGCCCGCGCCGTGGGCGTGGCCCAGGCTGCGTTCGACGCCGCGCTGAAATATGCGCAGGAGCGTCAGCAGTTCGGCCAGGCCATCAGTGAATTCCAGATCATCCGCCACAAGCTGGCCCACATGCGTACCCAGATCGAAGCCGGACGCCAGCTCACCTACTACGCCGCGCGCATGAAGGACATGGGTCAACGCTGTGACCTGGAAGCCGGCATGGCCAAGCTCTTCTGCGCGGAGATGGTGGAGCATGTGACCTCCGACGCGATGCAGATCTTTGGCGGCTACGGCTATTCGCTCGAATATCCGGCCCATCGCTTCTGGCGTGATGGCCGCGTGTTCAAGATCTTCGAAGGCACCAGCGAAATCCAGGCCGAAGTCATCGCCAAGCGCCTGTTGTCCTGAAAGGCTTTTTTATGAGCACAACTTCTCTTTCAACCTCAGACCTGGCGCCGGTGATCGAGCGCCTGGCGACCGCCAATCAGCAGTTTGCCTATCACTACCCCGGCGACGTCACGACCCGCCAGCCGGTGCATACCGTGTATGGCGGCGCACATCTCTTCAAGGGCGACACCGCACTCAAACTGGGCGGTATCGGCCTGCGTAACCTGGATGCCTACGCGCCGAATTTCGTGATCTTTGCCAGGGCGTTGGGGCTGCCGGGCGCCGCCACGCTGCCAGAGAGCAGCGCCGACATCGAACACCTGGCCGCCATCATCGAAAAGGACCCGCAGGCCGCCAGCTTCACGCACGAGCCGGCCTGGATGGCGCATACGGTCCACAAGCGCGTGCGCGCGAAGCTGCAAACCGAGCCGGTGGAAGATTACCGCGTGGACTTCGAGGATGGCTATGGCAACCGGCCGGACGAGGAGGAAGACATCCATGCCATGAGCGTGGGCAAGGAACTGGCCGCGGGCATGGCGGTCGGAACCCTGCCGCCGTTCATCGGTATTCGTGTCAAGCCGTTCACGCAGGAAAGCTACAAGCGCGGCGTGCGCACGCTCGATCTCGCCATCACGGCCCTGGCCGCGGCCAGCGGCGGTAAGGCGCCGGCCAACTTCGTCGTGACCCTGCCCAAAGTGACCATTCCAGAGCAGGTCTCTGCACTGGCTGACTTGCTGGACATGCTGGAGGCCAGGAACGGTATTGCGCCCGGCGCCATCGGCATGGACTTGATGATCGAAACGCCGCAGGCCATCATCAACCACCTGGGTGAAAACACAGTCAATCACCTGGTGCGCGCGGGCCGGGGACGCGTGCGCTACTGCGCGTATGGCACCTATGACTACACCGCGCTGTGCAACATCACCGCACACTACCAGACCCACACGCACCCCGCGTCCGATTTCGCCCGTCACGTGCTGCAGGTCAGCCTGGCCGGCACCGGGGTCAGCATCAGCGACGGCGCCACCACGGTCATGCCGATCGGCCCGCACCGCGCCACGAAAGATAAGCCGCTGACCCCGCAGCAGGAGGCCGAGAACCTGGCCGTTGTTCATGCCGCGTGGAAGCTGCACTATGACAACATCGGGCATTCCTTGCGCCACGCCTATTACCAGGGCTGGGACCTCAACCCGGCGCAGTTGCCTGTGCGCTACGCGGCCGTCTACACCTTCTTCCTGGAAAGCCTGGAAGATGCCAGCCGGCGCCTGAATCGCTTCGTGGACGCGGCCGCGCAGGCCACCCTTAGCGGCAACATGTTCGACGATGCCGCCACGGGCCAGGGTCTGCTCAACTTCTTCTTGCGCGGCATCGCCTGCGGCGCCATCACCGAGCAAGAAGCCACCGCCACCGGCATCACCCTGGAGGAGTTACACGGCCGCTCGTTCGTCAGGATCGTGCAGAATCGAGCGTACAAGAAGAACACCTGACCTCTGCGGAGAGCAGATGGGAATACCCGCTACGCTGTCTTGTTTGCTCTCCGTCTGCGTGAATTGACAAATGCCCACCACAGCACTACCATGTGTTTTGCTGTGGATACCGTGACTTCTGGGGGAAATGCCTCATCGGAGGAACGAAGTCGTTGAATTATGAAATGGACAGTTCAAGACCGCTTCGGGAATACTGTTTACTTCACTGAGGAACGATGGCGGCACATACTGGAATCTCGACCCGAATTGGAACCTTTGCTTGAGCAGTTTCTCGATACATTGCGCACCGGACGCCGCCAGCAAGATTCATGGGTTCCCAACGAGTATCGGTATTTCAAGCGATTCGATAATTTGTTACCGGAGAACAATCACTTGGTGGTTGTAGTCGTTTTCAGGACTCGCCTCGATGAGCAGGGTAACTATGTTCCCAACAACTTCGTGGTGACAGGGTGGGCGCAATATATCCACTCCAAGAGGTAAAAGCATGAATCAGTTAAGCCTTTACAAGACTCAGATTACGGCGACCGATGGCACACCGGTTCGTTTGATCTACGATCAAGAAGCCGATATGCTGGAGATCTTCTTTGCCGAAAACGAACCTGCCACCGGTATCGAATTGACCGATCACATCATTCTGCGTTTCAACAGGCAGACGCGACGAGCGGTTAGTCTTGTGCTGCTCCATTTTTCGATTCTTACAGAACATACGGAGTTCGGCCCGCGCAGCTATCCCGTGGACAAGCTGGATCAGATTCCCGAAGAGTGGAGAGAGAGCGTGGTACGGACTGTGACGTCCCCACCTGTCAATCAATTCTTGAAGTTCTCTCATTTCCAGGCGTCTCCTACGGTGCGAAGGCCCGTCACCTATGTGGAATTGCAACCATTGATGGCAGCCGCATGACTGGCTGCACTCCGACATGGGTGGTATGGGGATACCTGATCTGAACTCCAGGATGAATGTTGCCCCATGATCTGTTCCGCAGAACGGTGGAGTGTCTTATGCAGGAAGAAACTCAGCATATGCTCGCTGAAGGTTTGCAGCGTTGGGAAGCCGGTGATCTGGCTGAATCCATCCGGCGGGCGCCGGAGCGGCCGGAAACTCAGACCGTCCAGCGGCTCTTCACGCCGCTGGATGCCGGCCCGCAGCCGCCGCCGCAGGCTGACCAGGAATGGTACCTGGAGCGCCTCGGCTTTCCGGGTCAGTTCCCCTTTACGCGCGGGGTGCAGCCCACCATGTACCGCAGCCGCTTCTGGACTATGCGCCAGTACGCCGGCTATGGCACGGCCGCCGAAGCCAACGCGCGCTTCCAATACCTGCTGAGCCAGGGACAGACCGGTCTCAGTGTCGCGTTCGATCTGGCGACGCAGATCGGTTATGACAGCGATGACCCGCTTGCCGCAGGCGAGGTGGGCCAGGCCGGCGTTGCCATTGATTCGTTGGCCGACATGGAAGCCATGCTGGATGGCATCCCGCTGGACAAGGTCAGCATCAGCATGACCATCAACGCGCCGGCGAGCATTCTGCTGGCGATGGTGATTGCTGCGGGTGAGAAGCGCGGCGTGCCGGCCAACAGGCTCACCGGCACGATCCAGAACGACATTCTCAAGGAATATGTCGCCCGCGGCACCTACATCTTCCCGCCTGGCCCCAGCGTGCGCCTGGCCGCGGACACCATCGCCTACTGCGCCCGTCACGTGCCGCGCTGGAACGCGATCAGCGTCAGCGGTTATCACATTCGCGACGCCGGCAGCACAGCCAGCCAGGAAATGGCATTTGCCATCGCCAACGCCATGTCATACGCCGACGCGGTGCTGGCACGCGGCGTCAACATTGACGACTTTGCCGCGCGCATCTCCTGGATCTTCAACACCCAGAACAACTTCTTCGAGGAAGTGGCCAAGTACCGCGCCCTTGCGCCGTTTGTGGGCCACCATTCTACGCGATCAGTACGGCGCACAGAAACCGGCCAGCATGACGTTGCGCACCCATGTGCAAACCGGCGGCGCCACGTTGACCGCGCAGCAGCCGCTCAACAACATCGCCCGCGCCGGCTTCCAGGCCCTGGCCAGCGTCCTGGGCGGCATCCAGAGCCTGGCGCTGAGCTGCTACGACGAGGCGCTGGCGCTGCCCACCGAGGAGGCGCAAGCGGCCGCCCTGCGCACGCAGCAGATCATCGCGCATGAAAGCGGCGTCACGGAGGTGGTTGATCCCCTGGCTGGTTCATACTACGTGGAAGCGTTGACCGACCGGCTGGAGGCCGAGGCGCGGGCGCTGATCGAGAAAATCAAGGAGATGGGCGGCTCGATCCAGGCCATCGAAAGCGGCTGGATGCAGCAAGAGATCGCCGATAGCGCCTGGAAATACCAGCAGGCCGTGGAGAGCGGCCGCCAGGTCATCGTGGGCGTCAATGCCTTCCAGGCGCCGGGCGAGGAGCGCCCCGTCGGCATCTTCCGGCCCGACCCAGAGACCTACCGCGTGCAGCACACGCGCCTCGAACAGTTGCGATTGCAACGGGACAACGCCGCGGTGACCGCCGCCCTGGCCCGGCTGCGCAGCGTGGCCCAGGCACCCGGCGGCGCGGAGAGCAATCTGCTGCCGCCTATCCTGGATGCCGTGCGCGCCTACGCCACGCTGGGCGAAATCTGCGGTGTGCTGCGCCAGGAATGGGGCGAATACACCCCGCCGACCGTCATCTAAGAAGAGGCCGGGTTTCTCGCAGAAACCCGGCCTCTGTTTCGCCTCACGCCACGTAGGTGCGCAGCAGGGTGGCTGGTGCGCTGGCACGCACCGTGAACGCGCCGAGCGCCGCGGGCAGCAGGGTGAAGCGCACCGCGGCCAGCGCAAGGTCGGCGATGATCGCCTGACCCGCCAGTACACCCCAGATTTCCAGGCTTTCCCCATCGCAGACGCCGTCGAAGCTGGCGCCGGGCGCCATGATGACGCGCTCGGTAACGAAATAGCGATTACGGCACAATTCCCAGCGCTGCACGCCGTTGACATCTGCCAGCAACTGCGGTTGGCCCACTGCCGGCTCCACCTGCCCAAAATCAATCACATCCAGCGCCTTCTCTACGTGCAGGGGGCGCGGCTTGCCATCTGCGCCGACGCGATTCCAATCGTACACCCGGTAGGTCGCGTTGGAGTTTTGCTGAATCTCGGCGATGAGCAGTCCGCCCATGATCGCATGCAGCGTTCCGGCCGGTACACAGACATGATCCCCGGTCTTGACCGGCAGCACGTGCAGCAGCGGCTGCAAGCGGCCCTCATCCAGGGCCTGGCGGAATTTGGCGGCATTGGCGCCCGCCCTGACGCCCAGGATCAGGCGTGCCTGCGGTTCGGCGTGCAGGATGACCCACATCTCCGTCTTGCCCAGTTCATTGCCTTCATGGGCCAGCGCGTAGGCGTCATCCGGGTGAACCTGCACCGACAGCGGCGTTTGGGCATCGAGGAGTTTGACCAGGAGCGGAAATTTGCCGCGCGCCTGCGCCCAGACGCTGCGCCGGCCAATGAGGTCCAGCCCCAGGGCCTGCTGCACCGCGGTCAGCGGTTGGCCGGCCAACGGGCCGTTGTCTACGATCGTGGCGCCGTCCACGTGCCCGGCGATTTCCCAACTCTCGGCCACAGGGCCGGCCGGCGGGAGTTGACGTCCCAGCTTCGCCAGGTTGCGTCCGCCCCAAAGATAATCCTTCAGGACCGGGGTGAATGTCAGCGGGTAGAGGTTCATAGTGGTTTTCTTGTTGCGTGCTTGTGCTGGCGCGGGTGTGTGTTGACCCAGACGCCAGGAGCGGGTCAGGGCGATTTTCCGAACAGGCGCCTACTCGTGGTTGCTCTCAGAGTCTGTGAAAATATCTCCGGGGTGCGTAACACCCCTGCGATGGCATACCGCATGTGGTAGTTTTCGAACACCAAGCCACTACAGGTTGTGGTCATGATGCCACCTCCGAACTGCCGCCAGGATATTTTCACAGACTCTCGCCGCGCAGCAGTTCGACCGGTTTGCCCTTGACAATCCTGAAATGATCGAAATCGCTGGCCACGCTGGTGGCAGGGAAAATGGCTCGTGCCTCGTCGAGGATCTGCTGCGGGTGGTAACGCCGTGAGAGGTGGGTCAGGATCAGTTGTTTGACGTTGGCGGCCGCGGCCAGGTGCGCCGCGTCGGCCGCGGTCAGATGACCAAACTCGCGCGCCAGCGCCAACTCATCCTGGCAGTAGGTGGATTCGATCACCAGGGCATCGGCCTGGTCAGCAATCTCCGCCAGGCCTGTGGTCTCGCCGGTATCGTTGATGAAAACCAGCTTGACCCCTTTGACCACCGGGCCGAGCACGTCATCCGCGTGAATGACACGGCCATCGTCCAGCGTGATGCTCTGTCCATCCACCAGGTGACGCCGCACCGGGCCGGCCGGCACCCCAAGCGCCGTGGCCTGCTCAGCCAGAAAAGGACGCCGCGCCCGCTCTTCGAACACGAAACCGAAACAGTCCGGCCCGCGATGGCTGACCGGAAAGGCGCTGACCACGAAATCGCGTGTCGCCAGCACGGGGCCGTTTTCCAACGGATTGAGCGAAACGGCCATTGGCAACTTGGCCGCGCCAAAAACTACCCGCAAAAGGCCCTCGATGCGCTTCAACGCCGACCGTCCTCCGAAAATGTCGAGCCGGTCGAGCGTTTCCCATCGCCCCAGGGTGGACGCCAGCCCGCCCAGGCCCAGGATGTGATCGAGATGGCCGTGCGTAATCAAGATGCGATCCAGTCGTTTGAAGCCCAAACGGCTGCGCAAGAGCTGGCGCTGCGTGCCTTCGCCACAGTCAATCATGAACCGGTATTCGCCATGCATCACCACCGCGGACGATAATCCGCGCTGAACCGACGGCGCTGATGCCGACGTACCCAAAAATACCACCTCGAACATGTGCAACCTTTCTTTCAAGCAAATCGTTATCAGATTATACCACCGCGCCAGCGACGACACAAAGCCCCGCGATTGGTCAAGTTGCCTGACGAGCCGCTCTCTCACGCATGCTGTGGTAGAATAGCTCTATGATAAGGGATACACGGATTTTCACAGATGGACACGGATGATGAAAACGATCCGTGTCCAACAGGATAAGACCATGGATTTTCACAGATGAACACAGATTATCCTGCCTTTGCGCCTTTGCGTCTTGGCGGTCAGACATGCCGGCATCGGCGTCCAGCCCTTTACTGTCCGGGGCAATGGTTTCTTTTTTGCGCAGCCATTTCGATCTTGCTGGGGCTGTTGGCAGCGCCCGGTTTTGCTGCGACGATTCCGCTCGAATCGGCGCCCGCCGGCCTGACCGTGATGCCCACGCCCACCGGGACGCCAACGCCGCTGGCTCCGGCCGACTGGCTGCGGGAGGGTCTGCGCCAGCAGCACAACGGCAACCATGCCGCAGCCCGCGCCGCCTTCACGACCTTCCTCAGTCGCGCCCCACGTGATCCCCAGGCCGCAGATGCGCTTTTCCACCTGGGCGAGAGCTTTCAGGCGGATGGCCTGCACACCGAAGCCATCACCGCATTCGAGGACTTCCTGCGCCGTGCGCCCACCCATGCGCGCCGCGCGGATGCGCAGTTTCACCTGGGCCAGGCTCAGCAGGCGCTGGCGCAGTGGGAAGCGGCGCGCAGCGCCTATCAGGACTATCTGAAAAACGGTTCACCCTGGCTGGCGTACGATGTGTATCAACGCCTGGCCGAGATTGCGGCTGCGCAGGAGCAGCCGGGCGCGGTGACCGCGGCCTATCAAGCGGCAGTCAGCGCGGCGCCCAATCGCGTGCTGGCGTTACGTGTGCGCGAGCAGTGGGCCGCGTATGCAACGGGCCGCGCTGATTTTGCCGGCGCCCTGGCGCAACTCGAGGCGATTCTGACCGTTGCACAAAATGCACCCTACCAGGCGGAGATGCACGCCCTGGCCGGCGACGCCGCCTGGAGTCTGGGGCAGCGCGCGGCCGCGGAAAAGCACTGGCGCACGGCCATCGCCCTGGCGCCGAGCAGCAGCTATGCCTACCAGGCGCTCATTCGCCTGGTGGACAACGATCTGCCGGTGGACGCGTTCACCCGCGGGCAGGTGGATTACGAAAATGGCGCGTACCAGCCTGCCATCAACGCCCTGGAGACGTTCCTCGCCGGCCAGCCGGGTGAGCGCCGCGGCGCCGCCCTGGCTCTCAGCGCACGCAGCTACCAGGGCCTGGAAAACTACCCGGCCGCGCTGGCCACCTGGGATCGCTTGCTGAATTCATACCCGAACGATGCGGCCTGGGCGAGCGCGTGGCTGGGCAAGGCCGAGACGCAGCGCTTTGCCAACAACCGCAGCGGCGCCATCGCCACCCTGCGCACCTTCGTGCAGCGCTTTCCCAAGCACGCGCAGGCGCCGGATGTTCTGCTGGAACTGGCCCGCCAGTTGGAGCGCAGCGAAGATTACCGTTCGGCTGCATCCTACCAAGCCTTGTTGGCTGACTCTTTCCCGCAGCACAAGGCCGCCGCCAATGCCCTCCTGCGCGCCGGCATCAATCGTTATCGTCTCAACGAAGTCAGCGCCGCGCTGACCCTCTGGCAGCGCGGGCTGAAGGATTACCCGGCCGCGGCCGAGGCGCCGACCCTGCGCCTGTGGCTGGGCAAGGGATTGCTGGCGCAGCGCAAACGCAGTGAGGCGTTGACTGCCTGGCAAGCCGTTGTCAATCAGGCGCCGGAGAGCTACGCCGGGCAACGGGCGCGCACCCTGGCCCTGCAGGCCGGTCTGGCGTTGACGGTAGAAGCCCGGTTTCTCGGAGAAACCGGGCTTCTGAGCCAATCCGACGATGGCAGCCGGGCCTTTGCCGAGCGCTGGCTGCGCACCTGGGCAAAAACGGGCAGTGGGGTGACGGACCTGGCCCGCCTCGATCAGCGCATCGGTCGCGATCAGGATTGGCAGCGCGGACAGGCCTACCTGGCGCTGCGTCTGCGCGGGCCGGCGCTTGAGGCTCTGGAATTGGTGCGGACGCGTTATTGGAACGATCCCCTGTTGGTGTATCAACTGGCCCTTGCCTTCGAGGAACTGGGAACGTACCGCCTGAGTGTGATCAGCGCGGCGCGGGTGATCGCGCTGGCGCCCGGCAAGTCGGTCAGCGACACGCCGATCTTCATCCAGCGGCTGGCCTATCCGCAGCATTTCGCTGACCTGGTGGCTGAAGAGGCGACGCGCTTTGCCGTTGACCCGCTGTTGGTTTATGCCATGATTCGCCAGGAAAGCCTGTTCGAGCCAGGCGCGGAAAGCTCCGCCGCGGCGCGTGGCCTCATGCAGGTCATTCCAAGCACCGGCCGCTGGATTGCCGGCGAGTTGGGGATGCTCGATTTTCAGGAGAGCGATCTCTACCGCCCTTGGATCAGCGTGAAGTTTGGCGTCTTCTACACGATGCGCGGCTTACGCGCGGCCAATGGCAATGTGGCGACTGCGCTCACCGGCTATAACGCGGGGCCGGGAAATGCCAAGTTCTGGCGCGACCGCAGCGGCCCGGATGAGGACCTCTTCTACGAAACCATCTCTATTGCCGAGCCGCGCGCATACCTGAGCCTGATCACCGCGCATCTGGCTCATTACACGCGGCTTTACGGTTCTCGGTAG
Source organism: Candidatus Amarolinea dominans (assembly GCF_016704685.1). Taxonomy (NCBI): domain Bacteria; kingdom Bacillati; phylum Chloroflexota; class Caldilineae; order Caldilineales; family Candidatus Amarolineaceae; genus Candidatus Amarolinea; species Candidatus Amarolinea dominans. Next base: position 50,499 of record NZ_JADIZS010000026.1, on the reverse strand, counting down.
CAGAGATTTTTTCACACAGGGACACCAAGACACAAAGGAGTATTCTCTGGCGCCCAAATTTTGCCTCTTGACAGAGCGCCGCGCGTGCTATGCTGTGACCAGCCACAAGTCTGCCCCCCGCCTTCCGAGTCGCCTCCCGCCTTCGGAAGTCCCTGGCGAGAGTTCTCTCTCCCGCCCGCGACCTCCTTCAGCAGTCAGGAAAATGTCCCTGACCCCATCCGTTTCGATTGCTGCACGAAAGGAGTCCGTTGTCATGTTACGCTGGTGTTCTACTTTCTCTCTCCTCTCTTCTCGACATTCTGCTCGCGGCCGGCTCGCGCCGCGCCTGTCGTCGTTGGTTCATCTGTTGGTAGTATTCAGCCTGCTCTTTTCCACGGCGGCTGCTGCTACCCCCCCCCAGATAAATACCGCTACTAAACTCATGTCCCCTGATCCCAATTTCGATCTCATTTCCGATCCCGATGCGACGCCCGCGCCTGCGCCGGTGCAGTTGACGCTGGCCGCGGCGCCGCAGCAGATCGAGCCGGCCGGGGTGGTGACTTACACGGTGGTCATCACCAACACCCTGGCCGACCGCGCCCTGAGCGGACTGGTGGTGAGCGACACCCTGCCGCTGGAGCTGGCCTATTGGCCGGCCGGGGAGGGGAATTTCAGCTACCTGGAGGTCGAACGCCGGCTGGAATGGGTCATTGGTCAACTGGCCGCGGGGGCAACGCTGACCGGCACGTTCCAGGCGCAGGCGCTGGCGGAGGTCAGCGGCCAGGTCATCACCAACACCGCGGCCCTGGTGGGCGAGGAGGTGGGCGCGGGGGTGCAGGCCAGCGCGGCGATCACGATCACCGCAGCGCCCTGCCTGGGCGAGGACTGTGCGCCGACGCCCACGGCCACGCTGCCGCCGCCCTGCCTGGGGTTCGATTGCACGCCAACGCCGACGACCACACCGACGGCTGAGGCGCCGCCCTGCCAGGATGATGAGGGGTGTACGCCGACGCCGACGGCCACGGAAGATCCGCCAACGGCCACCTGGACGCCGACGGCCACGCCGTCGCCCTGCCAGGATGATGAGGAGTGTACGCCGACGCCGACGCCCACCGCGACGCCGGGGCCGGGGCTGGATGAGGTGTGGCTGACGCCCGGCGAAGGCGGAGTACTGCTCAGCGCGGATGGACGGGTGCAGGTGGAGGTGCGGCCGGGCGCAGTGCGCGCGCCGACCTTGCTGCGCTACACGCCGCATGAGAGCGATCCCGATCAGCCGTCGAACCTTGATTTCCTGTTCGAGTTGAGCGCCACGGAGATCTCGGGGCTGCCGGTCACGCAGTTCCCTGTGGGGTTGACGCTGCGCTATCGCGATCCGGCGGCCGGCGATGAGCAAACGCCCTGGCCCCCGGGCGCCTCACTGTTCTACCAGGATGCGGCCGATGGGCGCTGGGTGGTCTTGCCGACGAGCGTGGATCAGGAGCAGAGGGCGCTGACCACCACCCTGACGCACTTCACGCTGTTTGCGCAAGGCAACACCATTGTGCCGGAACCGGCGCCGGGGATCAACGGGGTGCAGTCGCAGTTGTACAACGGGGCCTGGACCGTGAGCTACCCGATCGCAGCGCCGCCGGGGCCGGGTGGACTGACGCCTGGGCTGAGCCTGGACTACAGCAGCCGCAGCCTGGCCGGCGACGGACATCATCAACTGGCCGGGTGGGGCTGGGACATCGGCGGGTTGAGCTACATCCTGCACGACTTGACTCCAGACGGCATGGGAAAGTACCACCTGACCCTGAACGGCGTGACCCATGAATTGGAGAAACACGGCGAGATTTTCTACAGCGTGCAGGACCCCTTCCTGAAGATTCGCCGGCCCACCGCTTCCAACCCTGACTATCCGGTCGATGGAATATTTCGACCCCAGTACGCCGACGCCCTTCAGCACGATTGATCTGCCCCAAACGCCAGGGGAGTACAACCGGGACAACCTGGTGTGGGAGGTGACGACCGAGGGCGGCATTACCTATCACTTCGAGCCGGCGCTGTATGTGCGCGATTGCAGCAATGGAGACTGGACGCCTTCGGAGCAGCGGGTGGTGCATCGTTTCACGAAATGGGTGTTGACCGAGGTGCGCGACACCACGCCGACCGTCCCCAATCGCCTGACCTTCAACTATGACTATGAAGGCACACGGCAAGCGGGGTCCCAGCCAGCAGTCTGCTCGAACCACGACTACACGGCCGATGAGCTCATCCAGGTGCGCGCGGCGCGGGTGAAGGAGATCAGCTATGGGCCAAACGGCATCTTCAAGCTGAAGCTATTCTATCTGAACCGGGAGGATCGGGCCGAGCACTTCGACGAGACCGGTTACCAGGTTTTCTGGACACGGAAATACCTGCAGCGGGTGGAGGTAATGGCCAACAATACGCTGCTGCACAAGGCCGTGCTGGGCATGACTGCATTCACCAACCCGGCGGCGCCGTCGCAGAGCCGGCTGTACTTGAGTACGATCACGCGCTATGGGACCGGCAGCAATGCGCTGCCGCCAACCAGCTACACCTACGGCAGCGGCACGACGGATGGGCACATGGTGACGGTGAACAACGGTTACCAGGGGCGGGTGGAGATTACGTACGGCGGTTCGAGCGGCGGAATGGTGGTGCAGCAGGAGCGGTGGCGCGGGGGCGGGAGCGATCCCGACATCGTGACGAGCTACTGGTACACGACGACCTGGGACGAAGAGGCGGGGGGCTTTGCCGAAGCGGAAATGACGCTGGTGGGGAGCGGTGCCTTGATCGGCAGCGGTCAGCCGGACACGCGGCTGAAGCAGTGGTTCCACACCACGACCAATCAACACCGCTGGAAGGGCAGGTTGTACAAGACAGAGACGCGCGGGTTCGGGCGGCACCAACTTTGCTGGCGCGCAGCGACCAGACATGGAATGAGACCAGCGTGGGCACGCCAGGCGGGATGACCTTCGTTTATCTGCAAGACAAGACCGAATACGTAGTGGACCCGAACGGAACGAACCCGCCGCTGCGTTACACCAAGAGCGTCAACACCTACGATGCGGCGTATGGCAATCTGCTGTTGACCCGGCTGACCAGCGAGGCTGCGCCAACGACGCCTTACCGAACGATCAAGCGGGTCTATTACCCGCGTAATGACGGCACGACCTACATCGTCAATCGGGTGGCGGAGGAGAAGCTGTTCGCGGGGAGCGAAAGCGGGACATGTCAAGGGCAGACGCGCACCATCTACGACGACTACAGCGGCTATGCGGCGTACAACCAGGCGCCGAGGAATGGGCAATTGAAGGAGGTGTGGCAGGCGGGACAGGGGGGCGCGGCGTGTGACGCGAACTGGGTGCGGTTGGTGGCCTACGACTATGACCCATGGGGCAACCGTCGGAGCGAGACGGCGGCCAATGGCAGCGTGGTCACGACGGCCTTCGACAACACGTTTCATGCCTATGCGATGAGCGTGACGGTGCAGCCGGACAGTCAGTTGGGCGGCGCGACGCTGACGACGACTTACACGCGCTACGGCATGAATGCGACGGCGGGGGGCAGCGGGTTGGTGGGACAGGTGCAGAGCGAGACCGACGCCAACGGGGCGGTCACGCTCTACACGTACGATGCGTTTGGCCGGCTGACGGAGGTGCGCAGGCCGGGGGCGGGGTTCGGCAATCCGGCGACGGAGCAGATCGTCTACACGACTGACCAGGGGTTGTATGTGCAGCGGCATTTGCTGCGCGATGACGGCAACGGCGACGCCAGTGCGAGTGCGACCTACCTGGAGGAGCGCACGTTCTACGATGGGTTGGGGCGTGTGCGGCAGGTGCAGAAGGAGTACAGCAGCAGCCAGTGGAGCCTGGTGAGCCAGCGTTACGATGGGCTGGGCAGCCTGGCTGCGGCCTCGGCGCCGTACACGAGTACGGTGAGCGGAGTGACGTACCGGGCGGTGAACTGGAGTGGGCTGGCCGCGACGCAGTCAACGTCCGATCGGTTGGGGCGCATCAACCAAGTGACGCAGCCGGATGGCAGCAAGACCTGTACGTTCTACCAGAATCGGCAGACCGCGGTGATTCGTGAGCAGAGCACGATCCAGGGCAACGATATCACCTACAGGTACTTGCAGGCGCTTGCGGAGACCGATGCGTGGGGGCGGCTGCTGAGCGTCAAGGAGTACCTGGGGCAGGTGGGCAGCGGCACGGCCACGTGTCCGACGCCAGCCTGGAATGCGAATGCGAACGGCGTGACGACCTATGCTTACGACATCGCCGATCGGCTGGTGCAGATGACCGGGCCGGATGGGGCGGTGACCACGATCACGTATGATCTGTTGGGGCGCAAGATGAGCATGAACGATCCGGACATGGGCGCGTGGAGCTACACGTACGACATGGCCGGGAACCTGCTGACGCAGACCGATGCGCGGAATGTCACGATAGGGTTTGGCTACGATGGGCTGAACCGGCTGACGCAGAAATGGCAGAGCGGCAGCAGCAGCGGGATGGTGTTGGCCGATTACAGCTATGATGCGTCCGATGGGGCCACGCAGTTCGGCAAGGGTCGGCGCACCGGGATGAGGGCGTATGTGGGCGGCGAGGTCAACAACAGCGCGAGTTGGACATACGACAAGCGCGGGCGGGTGACGGCGGAAACGCACACGATTGATGGGGATGCGTACACCGTCGGTTACACCTATGATTCGGCGGACCGGGTGCTGCGGGTAGTTTACCCGACCCAGAGTGCGGAGACGGTCAACGTGGCGTACACAGCGCAGGGGCTGCCGGGGCGGATGTACAGCAGTGTGGATTATGTGCGCAGTGGGAATGCGGTGTATGATGAGGCCGGGAGGCTGACGCAGTTGAAGCTGGGCAAGCAGAGCAACAACAACAATCCGGTGGTGCAGATGGCGTTCACCTACCATCCCTGGACAGCGAGCGGCGGACTGGGGCGCCTGCAGCAGGTGAAGGCAGGAACGTCGGCGAATGCCAGCAGTTTGCAGGACTTGACGTATGGCTACGATACGGCCGGCAATGTGCGCTGGATCGTGGATGCGCGCAACAACGGTCAGCGGCAGTGCTTCAGCTACGACGGGTTGGATCGGCTGCTGAGCGGCTTCACGGGTGATGCGATTTGCGCGGGCTACGACGATGGGACCGGGAGCTGGGTGTACGATGAGAGCTACAGCTACAACAATGCGGGGAACCTGATCAGCAAGACGGGGCAGGGGACGTACGGCTACGGGGTGGCGCAGGCAAGCACCTGCCCGGAGGGGGCGTTGGTGAAGAGGCATGCGGTGGTGAGCACAAGCAACGGCAGCAGTTACTGTTACGATCAGAACGGCAACATGCGGCGGCGCACGATCGGGGGGAACACCTACACGCTGACGTATGATGACGAGAATCGCCTGGTCAGCATCAGTGGGGCGGCGACGGCGAGCTTCGTGTACGATGCGGACGGCAACCGGGTGAAGAGCGTGATGAACGGGGAGACGGTCACCGCTATCGGCAATCTGTACGAGAAGAAGGTGGTTGGCGGCGCAACGACGCACACGAAATACTACTATTTCAACGGTCAGCGGGTGGCCGTGCGCGTGGCGGGGGTGTTGTCCTGGCTGTTGCGCGATCACCTGGGCAGCACGACGGTGACGGCCAATGGCGCCAGCGGTGAGCGCACGGCGGAGTTGTGGTACAAGCCGTGGGGTGAGAATCGAGGGACGCCCTACCAGACGACGCCGACGACCTACCGGTTCACGGGTCAACGCGAGGATGCGAGCATTGGGTTGTATTTCTACAACGCGAGATACTACGACCCGGCGCTGGGGCGGTTCACTCAGGCGGATACGCTGATCCCCAATGCAGGAAATCCGCAGAATCTGAACCGTTACAGCTATGTCGGCAACCCGACCCACCGTTTTCGTTGATCCATCAGGCTATGCGGCCTGTGCGGCCGGCGACATGACCTGTTGGCAAGAGGAATGGCGTTGGAAAGACCGCTGGTACAAAGCGCATGGCCACACCGGCGGAAATTGGTTTGGCAACCCTGGCAATCCCGAATTCGAGGATGAACAGATTCTGCGTGAAACCGTGGGCGAAGCGGGCATCAGCATCGCTGGCGTATGGGATTTCGCCTCTCAGTTGATCCCCATGGCCACCGGGATCGTTCGGTTCGGCAACAGGCTCAGCGGGGGTTTGGCGCAGTTACGAAGATTGCTCGGTGGGGGCGCTCAGATCAGGTCGGGATCATGTTTCGGCCATCCCTGTGCGTTGCCACCAGGCACCGATACTGTGCGCATATCCAATGCCGTGAATGATGCAACCTGGCTGATGCATACTGTCGTGCATGAACTCGCACACATCATTGACTGGCATAGCCACATCCAGACTGGAATCGGGCCTTACGGAAATTCCATGTATGGGCGTTTTTCAGATGTCTGGAATGAGAAACCCCTGACGAATTATGCCGCGCAGTCCCATTTCTATCCGGCAAGGTGGGATGTGTGGGCTGAGGCGGTAACGGTTTGGGTGTTCTCGGATAAAAATGCGAGTACTGGCATTTGGAGTAGCCCCAACATCCAGTTACTATCCAACATCGATCTCCTACAAGATTTAACGCTACAGATGGATCGCCTCACAGCCCTATTGGGTGGGAGGTGAACGCTATGAGTAAATTTGTAGCGATTCTCCTATTGAGCGTGATCCTGGCGGGTTGCGTCGGCATCGGTACAGCACAACCCGACTGCGACGAGATGTCTGCCTTGCGTATCAAGATTTCTACGGTAATGACACCGGAAAAGTTCAAGATGTGGGTGGAAGAAACTTATCATCTACCCTCTGAAGGCGTCACACTGACGCCAATTACGCAACTGCCGCAGTTGCACGCATATGTCGTGCGATGGCGCCAGAATAGCCTGTGGTACAGTGCAGGTTTCGAGGAAAGCATGATCACAAACATAGGTGTAACAGCTGAATGGCTCTCAGCTGGAGATCTGATCGTTTGCCTTGGAGAACCTGAATATTATGCTGCCACCTATGGATTGACTGGCGAGGGGATGATGGAGCTTGACTTCAATCTGCTGTTTCTAGATCAAGGCGTTATCGCTGGTGGAGCGAAGTTCTATCCCACAAATACCGAACAACCGCCGGCGATCACAGATGATTTTCCTATCAATTCCTTGATGTTCAGGCAACCAGGCTCGGCGGATGATCTGCTTCAACGGCAATTCGGGCTGTACCCACAGGAAACCTATATCCGGATTGTGAACAGCTACAAGCCGTGGCCAGGATATTGGGACTCGATCAAAACAGAGCCCAAGATCCAGTAACAAAACTGTCAGACCCGAGAAGTTTGAATTGCCTGCAACTCCCTGTGCCAATGAAGCCTGGGCCAGTCTGGCGGTTGAACTAAGTCTGCAATTCACGCAGGGAGAATTGCACGGTGAGCAAAGCGAGTGTGGGGAGCACTGTGTACGGTGCGTCGTCGCCGGGGAATTGCCGGACGGGAACGCCTGCGACGAAGCCGCATGCGGTGCAGCAGGCGGGCAGCAGCGCCTACAGCTACGACTGCAACGGCAACATGACCGGGCGCACGGTGGGCGGCGTGACCTACAGCCTGGTCTATGATGCGGAGAACCGGCTGCAGCAGGTGAAGCAGGGAAGCACGGTGCTGGCCAGCTACACCTATGACGCGGACGGCAACCGGGTCAAGGCGGTGATTGGCAGCAGCAAGCTGGGCGGATTTTTGCCACGAATTACACGAATTGACACGAAGGCAGAAGCTCGATTCGTGCAAATTAGTGAAATTCGTGGCAGAGAAAGCGGGGCGGATCTTTGCCACGAATTGACACGAAAGGGTCCTAAAATCCGTGCAAATTAGTGAAATTCGTGGCAGAGAAAGCCGGCCCGACTTTCGCCACGAATTGCACGAATTGACACGAAGACAGAAGCTCGATTCGTGAAAATTGGTGAAATTCGTGGCAGAGAAAGCTGGGCGGATTTTTGCCACATAGAACACAAAGAGCGCAAAGACGCCGCCAATCTGCGAATCTTCTGCCGTTGCTTTGTGTTCTATGCGTTCCTTGTGGTCAATCGTCCGCCCAATTCGGAATTGCTGCGCCCAAATTTTGCCTCTTGACAGAGCGCCGCGCGCGTATGCTGTGACCAGCCACAAGTCTGTCCCCCGCCTTCCGAGTCGTCTCCCGCCGCCGGAAGTCCCTGGCGTGAGTTCTCTCTCCCGCCCGCGACCTCCTTCAGCAGTCAGGAAAATGTCCCTGACCCCATCCGTTTCGATTGCTGCACGAAAGGAGTCTGTTGTTATGTTACGCCGGTGTTCTACTCTCTCTCCCCTCTCTTCTCGACATTCTGCTCGCGGCCGGCTCGCGCCGCGCCTGTCATCGTTGGTTCATCTGCTGGCGGTATTCAGCGTTATAGTATTGGGCGTGCTCGCAGTCGCCTGCGGACCTGTCGGCGACTCGTCGAGACGCCCTCCTCTACTACCGATGCAACCCCAGTCGCCGCTGCCTTCCGCAGTTGCACCGACACCTAACCCAACCGACGCCGCGATCTGCGCCAGGTATCCCACGCCACCCTATCCAATCAGTCTGACGCCTTGTCCTGACTACTTGACGCCGCCAGCCGAGCCTATCGAGATTTTCACCCCAGCACCGCGCCCAACCCCTATCGTGCCTACCGTCATCGTTGGACCACAGATGAGCACGGCTAGAGGTAATACCTTCAGGCCGGTATTCATTTCCAAAGACTACACAGGGTCAGGCGAGTTGTGCGATATGCGCCCATCTCCTGATGGGCAGAAGGTCGCTTTGCATCTGTGCAACACTGAAGGCATGTCACTGGTAATCATCGCTCCTGTGAGTGGGGGCAGAGCCGTGGGAGAGGCGAGAGGTGGTTGGTTCCGCGGCTGGTTTCCAGATTCCAATCAATGGCTATTGATGGGCGACCATTTGGAGATACTGAACAGTGACACAGGCGAGGCCCGCAGGATCACGCCCGAAGGTGAAACCGTGACCGACGCCGCCGTGTCGCCAGACGGGAAGGCCGTTGCCTACACGATCATTCAGGGTGACAGACTGAAGATCATCGACACAGCTGGCAACTTGCTCCGCGAGGGACTAGCTCCTTCACCCAGACCCGGCACCACGCCGGATCTTGTCACTTGGTCCCCTGATGGACAATTCATTGCTTACATCTGGGATCAGATCGTTGGTCAATTCAACAACTACGGACCGCTTTGGGTGCTTGACGTGCAGACGGGCAAGCAGTGGCAACTCAGCCCAGACGAAGTGTTTGACAGCTTTCCGACCTGGGCTCCCCAGGGTCATCGGATCCTTGTTGTTCGACGGGAGAATATGGATGACGAATCAGCTGACTTTAATCTAAACAAGTTGGTCAGCAACTTGTGGGTTGTGGATGCGGACACGCAAGAATGGCGACAGCTAACCAACCTCAATGGTCAAGGGGCTTGGTCACCCGTTTGGACGCCAGATGGGTCAGCGGTGGCGTTCATGTCGAATATGGGTAACCAACTAAACGGCTGGCTGATTAACGTCGACGATCGCAGCTTACAGCAATTGGCAGTCGACAGTCCAATAATGCCTCGCGCCTTGAGCGTGATACCGTAGGAGGTCTCCGAAAATGAAACACAGGACACGCCTCGCAGTTTTCTGCTTGTTGGCCGCTGCTGTGGTCATTTGCTCTGTGCAACCGCTACGGCTGGCCCAATCTCAGGGAGGTGAACCTCGCTTTTCATTTCCAAGCGCGCGACGTTTTGCTATCACGTCTTACTTTGACCATACTCATCCTGATGTGCTCTATAACACCATCGACGACGAGATAGCGGCTTATACCACTGAACGAGGGTTGCGTTCCAATAACTGCTTTGATTGTTTCTGGTCAGGGACCGTACAGGTTTGCGGATATTACACGGTTCTTCAAGACGCAGCCAACTGTGGTGCGGCTGGCGGACGACGTGTCTATTATGATATGCATCCGGCCATTGATTATGGCTTTCCCTTGAACACTGCAATCGCCGCCGCAGCACCGGGGACTGCCTTGCAGCGCGATATTCTGGGGTTCGCTGTTGTGATTGACCATGGGAACGACTACTTTACCAAGCACGGTCACGTTGACCGCAACTCCCGAATTGCCCACAATACTCAAGTAATCCGTGGGCAACAGATTGCGCTCAGCAGCAACACGGGTACAGGGGCGGCCCATCTACACTTCGAAGCCCGATACAGTGGCGAGGATGGCATCGTATTCGATCCTTACGGCTGGCGGGGACCTTGGTACACTGACCCCTGGAACCAACCATCTGGGCATACCGAGCCGTGGTGGCGCAGCGGCGACCCCATTCCGATGGGCTACCGTGATCAAAACCACAATACCCAGGGTCCCTATCAACTTACCGGCGTGATGGAGAGCAAATGGTATGAGCTGAACGGGTTGCCAGGTTCGCCCATTGGTAATCGAGGTAGCAACAATTGCCCTGGCACCTACGGCGACTGCCAGTTTTTCGAGAGAGGGTATCTCCGCTGGGATTACATCAACAATGTAACCCTCTATTACGACTACGCCTCAACCGTGATCAGTCAAGTGTTCTATTTTCAGACGAGCAACTGGAATACAACTCTCTCCATTCAGAATATCAGCGGCGTTTCGGCCCAGGTCAGCGTTATCTTTGTGGAAAATGGCCGCGTGGTAGACTCGCGCACGTATTTAGCCTTGCCCAGCGGCTCCACCTGGGTACTGAGCGCACAACATGCACTTCAAGATATGACCAGTAGCTTTGCGGGCGCCGCTGAAGTGTATTCCAACCAAACGTTTCAGATCACTGTGGCTCATCAACCTGCATTCAACAATACGTTCGTGTCAGCGATTATGAACAACTACTGATTGAGTAGTTGGAATGGGCATATAGGACATCGGACGCGAACCAGGAATTGTTTGATCTTATGTCCCACCTTTTCAATAGTCAGCGCGTGGCTGGGGTGTTGTACTGGCTGTTGCGCGATCACCTGGGCAGCACGACGGTGACGGCCAATGGCGCCAACGGTGTGCGCGAGGCGGAGTTGTGGTACAAGCCGTGGGGCGAGACTCGCGGGACGCCCTTCGGCGCGACGCCGACGAAGCGCCGCTTCACCGGGCAGGTGCTGGACGAGGTGGCGGGCGGGTTGTATTTCTACAACGCCAGATACTACGACCCGGCGCTGGGGCGATTCATCAGCGCGGATACGATCGTGCCTAATCCCCAAAATCCGCAAAATCTCAACAGATACAGCTACGTCGGGAATCAACCGACCGCCTATGTTGACCCAACAGGACACGCACACTGCGTGGACACAGATTGTGCAGTCACCTGGCATCCCACCAAACATCGCTATATGATCAGCCCTGGCGCGCCTGGTGTTCGCAGTGTTGCCAAGAGCATTGTCGCTGACTTGGGCGGGATCAACGATCTCGAAGCAATGGCTGTGATTTCTGACGTGGCGGCTGGCCTCTATCGAACTTGGGACCGTTTCATGCCTGAAATGGGCAAGATATTCACGGGATCGCCTGCTTACGGAACCTTCGGCCTGATAGCGCCAGCTCTCTCAACCATGCTCGGATTGGGAGGCGGCGGCTGTGCCGGCGTCGGTCGAGAACCGCACGATTGCCCAAGCAACACAGTCTACTTTCATGATACTGGCTTCCATTCGAACTTTCGTGATAGGCACAACCAACCGTATCATATCTGGGGGTACATCGCCCAAACGACGACACCTGGAGATACCATCAGTTTCGAACTGAACTTCACCCTATCTCAGTGGGGCAATCTCATACACGAGCAAGTGCAAAGCAAGCTCAACTGGGACAGCGGATGGGGTACCAGCTGGCAGGACTGGGTTCTTTCTGAGGCTGGGGTATTGATCGGTTACCAGATCACCTATGGCCTGATTACATCCCCTGTGGAATTGGGTGACACGCTCAGACGAGATCTCGGCCCACTGGGCCCTGGCAGCCGCGGCAGGCTTCAGCAGATGGAAGCGAACTACGGAAGAATGCGAGGTTCGCCATGAACAAGCAGATGGCTGCTGGCGAAACCACAGTGAACGGCATGAGCAGGCGTTTATTCATCGTCAACCTGGCATTGTTGCTGGCGATCTCATGCGGATGCACCCTACCGATTTCGATTGCCAGGTTGCGGATGCCAGACTTGTCGAAATACACCACGCCCCTGGACTCGGAAACGATCCAGGATATCTGTATGAACTTCGAGATCAAGGACAACCGTTTGTGCATACAAGATCGGCCCGTGTATGCTCCTGATTTCTTCCCGATTATCCTTTCGACATTCGAACGCGGGGTATCCACGCGTGATGATGTCAAAGCCAAACTAGGGCGTTATGAGTATGGATGTGAACCACCCACCTATGTGCCGAGACTGGAACTGACCTATTACGTCTGCAGCTACGATCTTAAAGGTGATCGAGTATTCCCTATGGTGATCTTTTTTTTGGATAACGATGTTGTCTGGCGCATGACCGGCACGATAGGTGATGATTAGTGGCCGCTGCACTTACAGAGAGATTGCGCCCCCATCATACATCACCCTGGTCTGTAATGCCGAGAACCGGCTGACTGCGATGACCGGGGGCGTCACGGCAAGCTACGTGTACGACGGCGACGGCAGCCGGGTCAAGGAGACCATCGGTCCGGTTTTCGGCCACGAATTGCACGAATCGACACGAAAGGATCCTGGAATTCGTGCAAATTAGTGAAATTCGTGGCTGATTCCGTCCTGCAACGGCAACATGACCGGGCGCACAGTGGGCGGCGTGACCTACACCCTGGTCTACGATGCGGAGAACCGGTTGCAGCAAGAAGATCAGCCTTTGTGTCTCCGTGTCTTGGTGTGAGCCAAAGGAGTTTTCATCCAAAGACGCCAAGATACAAAGAAGAAAAGGCATCTTGGTGTCTTGGTGTGAGCCAGCAGTGACTGTTGTTCTACATGGCGATGGTGTAGTAGACGACGGCAGCCACGATACCCAACAATCCGCCCACCACCACCTGCACCGGGGTGTGGCCCAGGAGTTCCTGCAGCGGCAGTGGAATGTTCATCTCGAAGCTGGAAGGCTGCTCTGGCGGCAAGTTGGAAGGCTGCTCGGGCGGTGTTTGGTCGGTTTGCTCCTCCTCCAGGAAATCGGTCAGGAGCCAATTGAGAACGCTGGCATGACGACCGGCCGCGCGGCGCACCCCGGCGGCGTCGGTCATCACAATCGCGGCCAGGATGGCGGTCACGGCAAAGAGCGCGCTGTTGAAACCGACGTGCAGGCCCACGGCGGTACTGAGCGAAGTGACTGAGGCCGAATGGGAACTGGGCATGCCGCCCATCCCAAAGAGGACGCGCCAAGTGATGCGCCGGGTAAACCAGAACTCAATCGCGGCCTTGATGAGCTGCGCCGCCAGCCATGCGCAGAAAACCGTCAGCAAAATATCATTGCGCAACAGCCCAGCCAGATTGTCAGAAAGTGTCGTAGCCCATCTCCTTTGCCTTGTGCGGGTCGGTCTCCTGACCTCTCGCTTCCCGCCGGTCCCCTGATCGGTCAGCGTTGCGAGGCGCACAGGGCAGCCCTTGACTTGAATTGTAGTCCAAACAGTCCCGCCGTCAAGCCGGGTTGGGCGCGGCCATCCGTAGAGGGGGTCGCGGTGAGGTCACTTGTGGCTGGCGCCTGTTACCCGCAGCCCTTTGGGGTAATGATTCTTCACGGTCCCTCCGCTGCGCTTGCCCCAGCCCAGCGGGAAAGAATCCACACAGACCGCCAGCCAGCCGGCCGCACCGGGCGCAGTCAGCGCCTCGCCGTGCAAATAGGCCATCACGGCCGGGTCATCTGGCTCCAGGTCAAGCGTGCGCTGGAAATCGGCCTGGGTGAGGCCGAGGGCCAGGGCGTGACTCGGCTCCAGACGCTCGCCGCGCACTTCGCCCAACCACCAACCCGGTCGCAGCACGCGCAAGCCCGCCAGATCAAGCGTGGGCTCCGGCGCTTGGTACAGGTAGGTTCCGGTTTGCAGCAACGTGCCCGGCGGCTCAGCCACCAGATTGGCCGCGCAGAAGGTTTCCCAAGCGCGTTGGGCCGCACGCCCTGGCCGGCCGGCGCTCAGCGCGCGCCGCGTGGGTGGAGGTGTCTCTGTTGTGGGGCGACGCTGGAGGAGCGCCAGGAAGTGTCCTTCCCCGGCGACGCGGTGCGGCCACAGCCGCGCGACCCCGGGCTGCCCTGCCAGCGGACCAAGTCCGGGCGCCCAACCGGGGACGACCGGCAGCGCGGCTAACTCGAAATCGGAATGGCTCTGCAAAAAATGTGCGATCACTCGTTCATTTTCGTCCAGGTTGAAGGTGCAAGTGCTGTAGACCAGGATTCCGCCGGGGCACAGCAGAAGCGCGGCCGCGGCCAGGATATCCATCTGGCGCAGCGCACAGCCGGCCACCTGCCCTGCACTCCATTCCACGCGCGCACCATCGGCCAGCAGGCGTCGGAACATCCCCTCGCCCGAACAGGGTGCATCAACCAGGACCCGATCGAAGAAGCCGGGCCAGCGTGCTGCCAGGCGTGCAGGTGTCTCGCTGGTGATGATGGCATGGCGTGCGCCCCAGCGTTCCAGGTTTTCGGCGACAATGGCGGCCCGGCCTGGCACGGTTTCGTTGGCGACCAACAGGCCCTGGTTTTGCATCAACGCGGCCAGGTGCGTGGATTTGCCGCCCGGCGCCGCGCACAAGTCGAGCACCCGTTCGCCGGGCTGTGGCGCCAGCACTTCGGCCACCGCCATAGCGCTCGGTTCTTGCAGGTAGTAGAGGCCGGCGGCGTGCAGTGGAGATTTTCCCAGGCTAAAATCCGCAGGAGATGCGGCGCTGGCGTCTATGCAGAAACCGGCCGCGCACCACGGTACGGGCGCCAGTGCCAACGGCGTCAGGCGATCCCTGAGCGCAGCAGCCGCCAGCTTCAGCGTATTGACGCGTAGCCCGATCGTGGGCGGCTGCGCATACGTCGCCTCGAACGCGTCGCGCTCCGCGCCCAGCAGTGGCGCCAATGCTGTCAGAAACCCGTTTTCTGCAAGAAAACGGGTTTCTGTGTGCGCTGGGTTGATTTCGTGTTTCTTCACTATTCCAGGAACTGTTATCGTAGGAGTTATTATCTCGGAGCCGTCATCTCGGAGTCGTTGACCCGACTGAGCACGGCGACGACATTTTGGCCGCCGAAGCCAAACGCGTTGACCAGCGCGTGATGAAGGGTTTTCTGGCGCGCCACGTCCGGCACATAATCCAGATCACACTCAGGATCGGGCACGCTGTAGTTCATGGTGGGCGGAATGATGCCTTCATGCAGGCTGAGCACCGCGCCAATGGCCGACAAGGCGCCCGCCGCGCCCAGCGTGTGGCCGATCATGGATTTGGTGGCTGTCACCGCCACGCTGTAGGCATGTTGCCCCAACGCTTTCTTGATTGCGGTCGTTTCCACGGCATCGTTGAGCGTCGTGCCGGTGCCATGAGCATAGATCAGGTCAATGTCTTCCGGCTGCAGCCCGGCCGCCTTGATCGCGTTGCGAATGGCGCGGGCGGCGCCGTTGCCGCTCGGTTCGGGCGCAGTGATGTGATAGCCATCGCCGGTGATGCGGCCCCCGCGCACTTCGGCCAGCAGTTGCGCGCCGCGTGCGCGCGCATGTGCTTCGCTTTCCAGGATCATCACCCCGGCGCCTTCGCCGCACACGAACCCGTCGCGCTCCTTGTCGAACGGGCGACAGGCATGTTCCGGGTCATCATTGCGTGAGGAAAGCGGCCCCATGCGGGCAAAGGCCGCCATCGTCAGACGCGACATGGCCGCCTCGCTGCCGCCGGCAATCACCACATCGGCCTCATCGCGCTGGATCAGGTTGTAGCCCTCGATCAGCGCGTAGTTGCCGCTGGCGCACGCCGCGGTGGAGGTCATGACCGGGCCGCGCACGCCAAATTCGATCGAGACCACGCAGGCGACGGCGTTGGACATTACGTTGGGAACCAGGAACGGCCCGACCGAACGCGGGCCTTTTTCGATCAGACCGATCGTGCCTGGCTCCATCTCGGTGATGCCGCCGCCCCCGGTGTTCAGCAGCACGCCCACGCGCTCGCTGTTCTCCGGCGTCACTTCGAAGTGGGCGTCGGCCAGGGCCTGGCGCGTCGCTGCCACCGCCAGTTGAATGGAGCGGGCGGTGCGCCGGGCCGTCTTGCGATCCATGAACTGGCTGGCGTCGAAGTCCTTGACCTCGCAGGCAATGCGGACGGGCAGATCACTGGCATCGAAGCCTATGATGGGGCCGGCGCCAGATTTGCCCGCCAATAGGTTTTGCCAGTAGGTTGGCACATCGTTACCCAGTGCAGACAAAGCCCCCATCCCGGTCACAAAAACACGTGTCATGCCGTGATACTCCTCTCTCATGTCACAAATGATTTCGATCCATCTTGCGCGCTCTGCTGGCGCCGGTTGAAAGACCGGGGCGGAGCGGGTTGCACCCTTGATGCAGCATCATCAAGCATCATAACGAGAAATGGATTACCTGTCAAAAAGTTACGTCACTATCGGGGTGGTTCATACCCACCTATTTGGGTAGGACGATGATACCTGACCAGGGCGAAAAGAAAAGTGACCCGTACTTGCCAGTCTGCAAGCCCCGGCGTACAATAGCCATCGTAATAGCCGCCGCATCCTGTCTCGTGTTCAATGGCAAGAGGTCTAACTGTGTCATCACGTCATGCAACCCTGCGCCGCACATTTAGCGCGCAGTTTGGCGCCATGCCCATGTGGTTGGTGCGTGCGCCCGGTCGTGTCAACCTGATTGGCGAGCACACCGATTATAACGACGGTTTTGTGCTGCCTATGGCGATTGACCGCGATGTGCGCCTGGCCCTGGCGCCGCGCACGGATCGTCAGGTGCATGTCTTCTCGCTCAATTTCCAGCAGCACGATCGCTTCAGCCTGGACGACCTGCAATTGACGACCACAAGCCCCTGGGGCAACTATCTACGCGGGGTGGCGTGGGCATTGCAGGGCGCCGGCTTCGAACTGACCGGTTTCGATGCGGTGATGGAGGGCAACGTACCGATCGGCTCCGGGCTTTCATCGTCTGCCGCCACCGAACTGGCGACGGTGACCGCCTTTCGCGCCCTGGGCAACCTGACGCTCGACGCGGTGCAGGCCGCGCTCTTGAGCCAGAAGGCCGAGAATGACTTTGTGGGCGTCAAGTGCGGGATCATGGATCAATACATTTCATCGCTGGGCCAGGCCGGGCATGCCTTGCTCATTGACTGCCGCAGTCTCGGTTTCGAGGCCGTGCCCTTGCCGGCCGGGGTGCAGTTTGTCATTGCCGATAGCACGGTGCGCCGCGGCTTGGTGGACAGCGCCTACAATGAGCGCCGCGCCCAGTGTGAAGAAGGCGCGCGGCGCCTGGGCGTGCCGGCGTTGCGTGATGTCAGCCTGGCCGAGTTCGAGCGCCGCGCGCCGGCGTTGCCTGACCTGGTGGCGCAGCGTTGCCGGCATGTGGTTGCAGAAAATGAACGCGTGCTGCACAGCGTGGCGGCCTTGCGTGCGGGCGATGTGACGGCTTTTGGTCGCGATATGGACGAATCGCACACCAGCCTGCGCGATCTCTACGCCGTCAGCCATCCGGTCCTCGACACGATGGTGGAGGTGGCCCGGGCCGTGCCTGGCTGCCTGGGCGCGCGCCTCACCGGCGCCGGTTTTGGCGGCTGCACCGTCAGCCTGGTCGTCAACGCCTGCGTCCCCGCGGTGGTGGATGCCTTGCAGCGCGAGGTGGCGCGCCGCACCGGATTGACGCCGCAGATTTACCTGAGCGGCGCAGAAGCTGGCGCCGGCATCATCTTAGGCGAATGACGGGTCACTAACTTGAGCATACGGAATCTTTACCTGACGATTTTGAGCCTGGGCGCGCTGGTTGCGGCGCTGGCTGTGACCGCGCCCGCGGTACGCACCACGACTTTTTTCCCGCTCCTGCTTGTGCTGGACGGCGGCCCTGCGCACACCCCTGTGCCGACCTGGACGCCGCTGCCCACGGTCACGCCGACGCCGACACGAACGCCGACACGGACGCCGACACTCACACCGACACGAACGCCGACACTCACGCCGACGCGGACGCCGACACTCACACCGACACTCACACCGACACGAACGCCGACACGGACACCGACCCTCACACCGACATGGACGCTCACATTCACGCCGACACTCACACCGACACGAACGCCGACACACACACCATCGCCCACGGCAACCCTGACGCCGACATTGACGCCTTCGTCTACATCAACCCCGACCATGATGCCGTCGCCCACGCCAACCCCCACGCCGACTGTGACCTCCGCCTGGACGCCTGGCGCCACACCGGCGCCGGCGGCGATCAACCCCGGCACTCCAACCTGGGCGCGCTTTCAGCCGCACGCCGCGTACGACGGCCAGCACGACCGTTTCCTGGTCGTCTGGCAGGATAAGCGCAACGACCCCGGCCGCGAGTGGACCTTGGGCTATGGGCTGGAAAACAACGGCGATATCTACGGTCGCCTGGTGCGCCCGGACGGGACGCCGCTGGGCACGATGGACATCGAGATCAACCGCACGGCGCAGGATGCACAGTGGCCGTTTGTGGTCTACAACCCACAGCAGCAAGAATACCTGGTGGCCTGGCAGGAGGTCAGCCCGCAGGCCACATCCGCGACCTGGTTCGATACCTGCTATGACATCAAGGCGCAGCGCGTGGGCGCCGACGGGCAGTTGATTGACTCGCCGCTGGTCATCGCCGACGCGGTGGATTGCCAGTGGGTGCCGGTGATCAGCTACGATGAGCAGAGCAACCAGTTCCTCATCATCTGGCACGATCACCGCTATCGCATGGGGATGACTCCGCCGCGCCCGCCCGAAACGGCCAAAGAGATTTTTGGCCAGTGGCTGGGCTATCTTTTCGGCACCCTGCGCCTGGAAGATGGCGGCAACTTCGTGGTCACCACGGACCGCGCGCCGCCGCACGATCCGGCCCCGCGCTACCAGCAGTACGCCACGATGGCCTACCATGCCGGCCAGCATTACTTGTTCTGGAGCGATGATCGCAGCGGCGCCGGCGCTGAAGAGGCGTTCGACATCTACCAACAGATGCTTGGCAGCGGCGTGACCGCGTCTGTGACCAACACCGTGACCTATGCGGCCCCTGGCGCGCAAGAGAAGCCGCGCGCCACCTTCAACCCGGTCACCGGCCAGGTGTGGGTAGTTTGGCAGGATTACCCGAACCCGCCGCCCGCGCCTAATCCGGGGCCGACCAACCTGCGCCTGGCGCGCCTGGCGCCCGATGGCGCCGTGCAGGCCACGACGATTGTCAGCCAGGTTGCGCCCTGGCCTGTGCCTGATGTGGCCTGCAGCAGCAGCGGCAACTGCGACGTGATTTGGGGCGGCTCCGGCGGCAATGGCGGCGTCTGGCTGGCGCGCCTGGACGCGGCCGGTGTCCTGCGCCAGGCGCCGAGTCGCCTCAGCACCGTGCCGACCGATGACCCGCGTATCATCGCGGCCGGGCCACAGCGCCTTTTCCTGGCCTTTGCCAACAGCGGCTATATCTATGTCAGCACGTGGACGGAGTAGTGATTGCCATCGCACCGCCGGATTTATTCGGCGGCTTGCGGTTCGAGATTTTTCCCAGGGGAGCCATAGCCCATGGTCATCGGTGATTATTTGGGCCGTCGGGCGATCTATTCGCCCGCGCGCCTCGCTATCGTAGATGCCGGCAAGACGCCGGCCTTGCGGCTGACCTACGCCGAATTGAACGTCCGCGCCAACAACGTGGCCCATTGGCTGCGCAGCGTGGCCGGCGTGCGCAAGGGAGATCGGGTGGGAGTCCTCGCCCGTGACGGCGTGGAACACCTCGACATCTTCTTTGCCTGCGGCAAGCTGGGCGCCATCCACACCGCGTTCAACTGGCGCCTGCACTGGCGCGAACTGTTGACGGTGGTGCAGGAAACCACCCCGCGCATCCTGTTCTATTCGGACGAGTTTCACGACACGGTGACGTCTCTGGCTGACGCGCTCGCCGAGAAACCGGGCTTCTTCATCCCCCTGGATGGCGCCGACCACAGCCGAATGAATTCGGGCCGAACGGGCGTTCCGCCGCAAGGTCGGCCTGCGCCGACCGACACTGCGTCCACCTGCGTGGACGCCCGGCGGGACGCCCATCAGGCGCGATTTCAATCGCTCGCCTGCGATGGCGCGCCGCCTGAGCAGTTTCGCCAGGCGTATGCGGACATCATCGCGCAGGCGGCGCCGGAACCGGTCACCTGTCCGGCGTTAGAACCGGAAGATACAGCCGCGCTGATCTTCACCGGCGGCACCACCGGCCATGCCAAAGGCGCGCGCATCACCCACCGCCAGATTGCCTGGAACACCCTCAACACGGTCATTCATGACCTGCAGCATCACGACATCTTTCTCAATGTCTTTCCCCTGTTTCACACCGGCGGTCTTTTCGTGTATACTCTGCCGCAGATCATCCTGGGCGGCGCCACCGTCTTGACGCGGCAGTTCGACCCGGCGCAGGTGCTCGGCTTGATCGAACAGGAGCGGGTGACGGTTTTTGCCGGCGTACCCACAATGTACGAATTGTTGACGCAGGCGCCCACCTGGGCCACGGCCGATCTGAGTTCCCTGCGTTTTTGCACCAGCGGGGGCGCGCCCCTGCCCGTGCCCCTGGTGGAGAAATACACCGCGGAGAAGCAGGTGCGTTTCAAGCAGGGCTTTGGCATGACCGAATTTGGCCCTGGCGTCTTTGCCCTGGCGCCCGAAGATGCCATCCGCAAGGCGGGCAGCATCGGTCGCCCCAATTTCTACGTGGACGCACGCGTCGTTGACGCCGAAAATCGGCCGCTTGGCCCGGACCAGGTGGGCGAGCTGGTCTTGAAAGGTCCGTCTTTTGCCTCCGGCTATTTCAACGACGAGGCGGCCAGCGCGGCCGCGCTGGATGTCGAAGGTTGGTTTCACACCGGCGACCTGGCGCGCTACGATGCCGAGTGGTATTTCTTCATCGTGGGGCGCAAGAAAGATCTGTTCATCTCCGGCGGCGAGAATGTCTATCCGGCGGAGATCGAAGCGGTGCTCTACCGCCATCCGGCCGTGGCCCTGGCCGCGGTGATCGGTGTGCCCGATGAGCGCTGGGGCGAAGTGGGCCGGGCTTTCGTCACGCTCAAGCCGGGCGCCGCGGCCACGGCAGATGAACTACTGGCGTTCATGCAGGCCAACCTGGCCCGTTTCAAGGCCCCGCGCCGCGTGGTGATCCTGGACGCCATGCCGCTCTCAGGCGCGGGCAAGATCCTGAAGCACGAACTCAAGGCGCGACCCGATGCGGCCTGAAGATGAAAAATGGTCAGAACATCAATGTCACTACTTTTGTTCGATGTGGACAGCACGCTGGTGAATTCGCGCGGCGCCGGGCGCCTGGCGCTGGCGCGAGCGCTGCAGGCCGCCTACGGGATGAGCGGCGAGATCGAGGTGATTCCCCTGGCCGGCAGCACCGATTGGCGTGCGGTGCGTGAGGCGCTCACCCCGGCCGGCCTGAGCGAAGCGGACATCATGGCCGGCTGGCCCGAATTCTGCCGCCTGGCGCCCATCTACCTGCAGCAGACGATTGTCGAGCGCGGTCTTGATCCCTGCCCGGGCGCGTTGGAACTGCTGGCCGCGCTGCAGCCAGCCGTGGCGCGCAACCAGGCGCTGCTGGGACTCGTCACCGGCAACCTGGAAACCACGGCTCCGGTCAAACTGCGCGGCGCGGGCATCAACCCGGCGCAGTTCCGCCTGGGTGGCTACGGTTCCGACAGCGGCGATCGCAACGTGCTGCCGCGGCTGGCCGTGGAACGGGCCGCGGCGCTCACCGGCCAGTCGTTCACCGGCAAAGCGGTGGTGGTCATCGGCGACACGCCCGCGGACATCGCCTGCGGTCAGGCCATTGGCGCGGCCACGGTCGCCGTGGCGACAGGGCCTTACCCCATGGATGCTCTGGCCGCGGCCGGCGCCGATTGGGTGTTCGAAGACCTGCGGGATACGGAGGCCTTGCTGTCTGTGCTGCTCCATGACGGCCAGAAACCGAATGGCTCGCCATGCCGCTGATTGCCTTGCCCGACATCGAGCTTTATTATGTTGAGCAGGGGCCAGCCGACGCGGGCGAAACCGTGCTGTTCGTGCATGGCAGCCTGGCGAGCAGCCGCTGGTGGCAGCCGGTCATGTCACGTTTGCCGGCCGCCTGGCGCTTGATCGCCCCCGATCAGCGCGGCAGCGGCCGCTCACGGCGACCCGGCGCGGACGATGACGAGGCATTTTACACCATCCCGCGCCTGGCCGCTGACCTGGCGCAGTTCGTGGAAGCCCTGGGTCTGGATGATTATCACCTGGTGGCTCATGCCTTTGGCGGCGCCATTGCCCTGGAGGGCATCGTCAGCGACCTGTTGCGGCCGCGCTCCCTGATCCTGGTTGACACCGCGCCGGCCCTGGGCGTGGTGACGCCGGCGGAGGCATACCCCTACCTGGTGCAGATGCGCACCGATCGCGGTCTGCTGGTGCGGGCGTTTGCCAGCCTGATGCCCGGCCACCCGCCCAATGATTTCTTTCAGAGCCTGGTGGATGATGCGCGGACCATGCCAGCGGCCGCGTTCACCGGCCCGGCGCGTGCCCTGGCTCAATGGAACGTGATGGCGCAGCTTCCGAATATCCACCTGCCAACTTTGCTAATTCGGGGCGATCAGGATATGATGGTAGATGCAGAGGCGACACGTGTGACTTTTCTGAGTATTCCCGGCGCAGGCAACCTCGAGGTCTTTCGGGGCTGCGGTCATTGTCCCATGATCGAGCAGCCTGATGCTTTTGTGGACTCTGTCGTTCAGTTTATCGAATAAGAAACCCGACTCGTGAGACAAAGCGGGTGTCTGAGGATCAACCTACCGCCATGCCGACCTTGAACGTCAACGGAATTGATTTCTATTATGAACTGCATGGGGCGGACAACGCCCCGGTCGTTGTCCTCAGCAACGGCATCCTGGCCGCTACTTCGAGCTGGTTCAACCAGGTGCCGGTGCTCAAGCCGTACTTTCGTGTGCTCCTGTACGATTGTCGCGGTCAGGGGCAATCGGCGCATCCGCCTGGGCCTTACACCTTTGAGCAACACGCGGATGACCTGGCCGCCCTGCTCGACCGTCTGCGCATCCAGCGCGCGCACATCGCCGGCATTTCATACGGCGGGGAAATCAGCCTGACCTTTGCCCTGCGTTACCCGGCGCGCACCCTCAGCCTGTTTGTGGCCGACAGCGCCAGTCATGTGGACAGTGCGCTGGCTACCATCATTGCGGCCTGGCGCGATGCCGCCACCCGCCGTGACCCTGATCTGTTCTTCAATGTCACCACGCCCTATAATTTCTCGCCCGCCTGGATGCGGGCCAATCCGGCCGCGTTGGCGCAGGCGCATGATCGTTACCAGCGCCTAGATTTTCCGGCCGTGGCTCGTCTGCTCACCTGTTTTCTGGATTTAAACCTGACCGAGCGCCTGTCAGAGATCAAGGCGCCCACCTGCGTGGTGGTGGGTGAGCGTGACGTGCTCAAGCCGCGTGAATTTGCCCAATTGATCGCCGATGCCATCCCCAATGCAGAGCTGCACCTGATCCGTGACGCCGGTCACGCCACCTTCTGGGAACGACCGGCCGAGTTCAACAGCATCCTGCTCGGGTTCTTGCGCAAGCAAAGCCGCGGGTAGAGGGCTGTATTGTGTGCCCTTCCGACCGGAAACCGTGTGCCGGCCGGATCAATATGATTCGTATAGGAGAAGAAAATCGTGAAGAGATTACTGCCCATTTTGTTGATTGCGTTAATGGTTGCGTTGACCGCTTGCGGCGGCGCGACGCGCCACACCAGCCCCCGCCGCCACGACGGCCCCGGAACCGACCAAAGCCCCAGAACCAACGAAGGTCCCTGAACCGACCAAAGCCCCGGACCCCACCAAGGTTCCGGAACCGACCGCCGGCGCGCCCCTGAAGATTGGCGTCCTGACCGACCAGGCTTCGGGCTTGGTGCTCTACGGCACGCAGCAGGTCAACGGTTTCCAACTGGGCCTGGAATACGCGACCAAGGGCACCATGACGGTGGCTGGCCGCCCAATCGAGGTCATCATCAAGGACACCGGCGGCAAGGCTGAGACCGGCGCGGCGATGGCGCGTGAACTGATCGAAAAGGATGGCGTGGACCTCCTGCAGGGCGCGCCCAGTTCATCGGTGACCCTGGCCATCATGGAAGTGGCCAAGGCTAACAAGAAGATCCTCATGGTCAACCCCGCGGCCAGCCCGGCCATCACCGGCGCCAACTTCAACGAGTTCACCTTCCGCACCAGCCGCACCAGCGTGCAGGACGCGCTGACGATGGGCGGCGCGTTGGTGGAGCAGTACAAGGGGCCTTTCGTGCAGATTGCGCCCGATAATGCGTTTGGTCGCGGCTCGGCGGCCGGCTTCTACGCGGTGGTCAAGGCCAAGGGCGGCCAGTTCACCGCCAACGATACGGCCGAAGGCGTTGGCTCCATCTTCATCCCGGCCGATGCCACCGATTTCTCGTCCTACATCAACCAGGTGTTGGCCGCGAAGGCGAAGGTTCTGATCGTGACCTGGGCCGGCGCCAGCTTCCTGCCGCTGTTCCAGCAGATGACCGATGCCGGCGTCTTCGACAGCATGACCGTGGCCACCGGCGTGGGCGACAACGCCACCTTCAAGGCCGTCTATAGCGGCGCCATTGGCGTTGTCGGCGTCAACGTCTACCATTATACGCTGCCCAAGACCGCGGCCAACGATTGGCTGGTGGCCGAACACATGAAGCGCTTCAACAGCCCGCCCGACCTCTTCACCGAGGGTGGCTTCAGCGCGGCGCAGGCCATCGTGGCAGCCCTGGAAAAGACCGGCGGCGACGCAACGGCCGAGAAGATGATTCCCGCGCTCGAGGGCCTGAGCTTCGAAGGCCCCAAGGGCACCACCACCTTCCGCAAGGAAGACCACGTCGCCCTACAGCCGCTGTACCTGGTCAAGATCATCAAGGCCGATGACCCTGAGTTCAAGAACATCGAGCTGATCAAGGAATACAGCGCGGCCGAAACCACGCCGCCCTGCGCCGTGCCAGCCGAGCTGAAGCGCTGCGCGCAGTAGAACAGAGATCAGGGATCGGAGATCGGAGATCGGAGATCGGGTTTCGTGGAAGGCGGAAGTTCTCCGGCCTCCGGTCTCACCCCTCACTTTCAACCACAAATCAACCGCCTTCCACGTGGGTCTCTGGTCTCTGCTCTCTGATCTCTGCTCTCTCTCCCCCCAACTGAGGTTACGATGCTGGAAAATATCATCCTGGAGACGCGTAACGTCAGCAAATACTTCGGTGGTCTCAAGGCGGTGGATGGGGTCAGCCTGCAGGTGCAGGCAGGATCGCTGCATTCGATCATCGGGCCGAACGGCGCGGGCAAGACCACCTTCTTCAACCTGCTCAGCGGCACGCTCAAGCCCACCAGCGGCCAGGTCTTTTTCCGCGGACGCGACATCACCCATGTGCCGATGCATCGCATGGTTCACCTGGGCCTGGGGCGTTCGTTTCAGATCACCAACATCTTTCCCAACCTGACTGTGCTTGAAAATGTGCGTCTGGCCGTGCAGGCGCTGGGACGCGATAACCTGACCCTATGGCGGGATGCGCGTCATTTTCCGCAGTACGTGGCGCGCGCCGGGGAGGTGATTCAGCAGGTGGCGCTGGGGGGCAAGGAGCAGGTGCTGGCGCGTACCCTGCCGCATGGCGACAAGCGCAAACTGGAGCTGGCGATTCTCCTGGCGCCCGATCCGGCCGTGCTGCTGCTGGATGAGCCAACGGCCGGCATGGCCTCGGAACAGGTGCCGCATCTGATGGAGGTCATCAACGCCATTCGTATGCAGGGTCAGAAGACCGTCTTGCTGGTTGAGCACCGCATGGACGTGGTGATGCGCGCCTCGGATCGCATCACCGTGATGCACCAGGGCCAAATTTTGGCCGACGGCACCCCGGCCGCGATTGCCGCTAACGAAGTCGTCCAGCACGCGTACCTGGGCGGCCTTTACCGGGATGTCGAGAAACCGGCCTGAGAAACCCGGTTTCTGGAGTCTGGAGACAGGACATGGCAACCAACTCAAACCAGGCAAACGGCCCCCCCTTGCTCAGCGTCTCCGCCGTGCATACCTTCATCGGTCAGTTTCACATCCTGGAAGGTGTGGACCTGGAGGTGCCGGAGGGCAGCATCACCGTGCTGCTGGGACGCAATGGGGCCGGCAAAACGACCACTCTGCGCTCGATCATGGGCCTGACCCCGCCGCGCAGCGGGCGCATCGTCTTCGACGGCCAGGCCATCGAGGGCTGGCAGCCGTTCGATATTGCCAACCTGGGCGTAGGCTATGTGCCGGAGCATCGCGCCATCTTCCGCGATCTGACGGTGGATGAGAACCTGCGCCTGGCCGAGCGCCGCAAGGGTGACTTGGCGCGGCGTGCTGAGTTGATCTTTGGCCTGTTTCCTGATTTGCAGCGTCTGATCAAGCTCAAGGGTGGGCAGCTCTCCGGCGGACAGCAGCAGATGCTCTCCATTGCCCGCGCCCTGGTGCCTGAAAACCGCCTGCTGTTGATTGACGAGCCGAGCGAGGGCCTGGCGCCGGTCATCATCGAGCAGATGATGGAAGCCATCCGGCGTCTGAGCGATCATCTGACGGTGCTGCTGGTGGAGCAGAACTTCACCATGGCCAGCCAGTTGGGCGACCGCTACTACATCATTGACGACGGCAAGAATGGTCATCATGGCCTGATGGCCGACCTGGTGCAGGACAAGGCGCTCATCCAGCGCTTCCTGGGCGTTGCCTGAAATGACAGCTTGAGAGGAGGTGCCCGGCATGAAATACTTGACGCTGAGAACCCGGGTTTCTTGGGGCGCCGTTGCGTTGGTGCTGCTGATGATTGCTGTTCTGGCTGTGATTGCGCAGACCCGCGGCGTGCCAACGCTGACCAACATTGTGCTCAGTGGCTTGACCCTGGCTGCGCTCTACTTTCTGGTCGCGTCGGGCCTTTCGCTCATCTTCGGCCTGATGGATGTTCTCAACTTCGCGCATGGCTCCATTTTCATGATTGGCGCGTACATCGGCTACACCCTCTTCGATCGCAGCGGCGTGCTGCTGACCGGGCTGCCGCTGCTGCTTGGGCTGCTGGCCGGCCTTTTCGTGGCGCCATTGGTCAAGATACCCGGTTTCCTCAAGAAACGGGGCATCGCGGTCGTCAGCCTGGTCCTGGCCGTAGTGGTGGCGCTGCTGAGCGTGCGTGAATGGGAGAGCGGGGCCAGCTTGGCGCGCCTGCTGGGCGGCGTGCTGAGCGGCGCGTTCTTTGGGCTAAGCGCGGCCGTGGGCGGTGAAAGGCCCCGGAACCAGGTGTCTCGCCCGGCTTCCGCGGGGGTCTGGGCCGGCCCGCTGATTTTGCTGGGCCTGGCGCTGTTCATCACCTGGCAACAGGCGCCCCTGAGCCAGGCCATCATCGGCCTCGACAGCAACTGGCGCTTTGCCCTGGCTCTGGTCATCGGTACGCTGAGCGGCGGGCTGCTCGGCGCGCTCATCGAATGGAGCCTGATCCGCCCGCTCTATGCGCGACCGATCTTTCAGGTGTTGATGACCCTGGGCCTGGCCTTCGTGCTCAACGAGGTGGTGCGCGCCCTGTGGGGCCCGGCCGGCTTCAGCATGGCGCGACCCGAGCTGTTCGATCAGAACTGCCGCGCCGCCACCCTGCTCGACTGGGCGGTCAACCATTGCAGCCGCATTGACATGCTGGGGCGCCCGTTTCCCACCTATCGCTTGTTCATCATCGTCGTGGGGCTTGCCATTGCCCTCATCGTGGCCCTGGTGCTGCAGCGCTCACGCCTGGGCATGATCATCCGCGCGGGCGTGCAGGACGCGGAGATGGTGCAGGCGCTCGGTATCAACGTGCGCCAGGTGTTCACGCTGGTCTTTGCGGCCGGCGCGGCGTTGGCGGCGTTGGGCGGCGTCATCGCGGCGCCCTTCCTGGGCGTCTACACCGACATGGGGCTGGAATTTCAGTTGCAAGGTTTCATCGCGGTCGTCATCGGCGGCATGGGTAGTTATCCTGGCACAGCCCTGGGCGCGGTGGTGCTCGGCCTGGCCCGCGCCATCGGCGACAATGTGGCCGGCGCCACCATTGCCCGCGCCTCGGCCGTGCTCATCATGACCCTGATCCTGCTGGTCAAACCAAGCGGCCTGTTGGGAAAGAAGGAATGACGGGATCAAGGGATCAAGGGATCAAGGGATCAAGGGATCAAGGGATCAAGGGATCAAAGCATGAAGATCAAGCAGTGGGGCGCGGGGGCGGCGGTATTGGCGGGGTTGGTGCTGTTTCCCTACCTGGTGGCGGCGCTGACCGGCACCTCCGTGGGCGAAGGCAGCTCCAAGTTCTGGCAGAGCCTGTTGATCGAGGTTTTTATCATGGCGATCTACGCCATGAGCTACGACATCTTGATGGGCTACACCGGCATTCTTTCATTCGGCCATGCCATGTTCTTTGGCACCGCGGCCTACACCGCCGGCATTGCGGTCAAGCACCTGCACTGGCCCTTTGGCCTGGCCGTGCTGCTGGTCATCGTGGTGGCTATCGTGCAGGGGCTGATCGTGGGCATCGTCTCGCTGCGGGTCAAAGGGGTCTATTTCGCCATGGCCACCCTGGCCTTCGCCGAATTTTTCGCCATCCTGGCCTCCGGTTCAGACCTGCGCGCGTACACGGGCGCGGAAGATGGGCTGCACGGGATGGCTGTGCCGGCCTTCATTGACCCGACCAACGAGCGCCTGCGCTTCTATTACCTGGCGCTGCTGCTGCTGGTGCTGGTCTACCTGGCGCTGCGCCGCATCGTCAACTCGCCGACCGGCAAGGTGTTCGTGGCCGTGCGCGAAAACGAAGCCCGTGCGCAGATGATCGGCTACAACACCACGGTCTTCAAGCTGCTGGCCATCATCGTGGCCGGGCTGATGGCCGCGCTGGCCGGACTCCTACAGGTCATGCTCAACAGCAGCGCCACGCCCTCGCTGCTGGGCATCAACCGCACCATTGACGCCTTACTGATGACCATCATTGGCGGTGTGGGCACCCTGATCGGCCCCGCCCTGGGCGCCGGCGTGCTGCAACTGCTCGGCTACTGGCTTTCCAACACCTTCGGTCAGGCCTCGGTGCTCGTCATCGGCATCATCTACATCCTACTCGTGCTCTTCGTCCCCTACGGCATCGTCGGCACCTGGCAACAGCACGCGTTCCAATGGCGGCAAGGCTGGCGTCGTCTGCTTGAATTGATCCATTGAGCCTACTCCCGGTAGTGCGCGCCCATGCTGCGCTTATTCTGCCAGGCGGCCGAAGCCACCAGGATCGCGGTGCGCACGGCGTTGCGCAGACCGATCAGGCCGTCGGTCAGGCGTGACGTGCGGTAAAAGCTCTCGATCTCGGTCTCCAGATGGTACAACTCGCTCAGCGCCCGGTCCAGCCGCCGCGCGGTGCGCGCCAGCCCCACGTAGTTCCACATGATATGCTTGATCGCGCTCATGTCCTGGCTGATCAGCGCCGGGTCCGGTTCGTCCAGGCCATCATCGCGCCACGGCGGAATGCCGTCCGGCGCGATCGTCAGGCCAGGCGGCAGATGTCGGGCGATGTCGTGCGCGGCCCGGCTGCCCCACACCAACCCTTCCAACAGCGAGGTGCTGGCCAGGCGATTGGCGCCATGCACTCCGGTGCATGACACCTCACCCACTGCATAAAGCTGGCGGATCGTCGTCTTGCCCCATGCGTCCACCCACACGCCGCCACACTGATAGTGCGCCGCGGGCACCACGGGCACCAGGTCTTTGACGATGTCCACGCCGTAGGGCAACAGACTGCTGCGAATCGTGGGGAAGTGCTGCATGATTTCACTCTCCGGCACGGTCGAACGCAGATCGAGGTAGACATGCGTCAGATCACGCGCCAGCATCTCCTGGCGGATACTACGCGCCACCACATCACGCGGGGCCAAGTCCTTCCATTCAGGCGCATAGCGTTGCATGAACGGTTCACCGTTGGCGTCCACCAGGCGTGCGCCCGCGCCGCGCACCGCCTCTGAGATCAGCAGGTTGGGCGCAGCCACGTGGTAGAAGGTGGTCGGGTGAAACTGGACGAACTCCATGTTGATGACGCGCGCCTGCGCCCGCTGCGCCATCGCCACGCCATCGCCGCGCGAGCCGGCGGGATTGGTCGTGCGCAGGAAAATCTGGCCCAGGCCGCCGGTCGCCAGGATGGTGGCGCGCGCCAGGCAGCGCTTGACCTGGCCCGTCGCCTGCTCGAACAGGTACGCGCCCACGCACGAGCGCCGTTCGTAGACAGCCAGGCGGTTCAGGGCATGGTGCGAAGGCGTCAGCAGGTCCACGCCGGTGTGGCCGGTCAGCAGCGTCACCTTGGGATGTGCGGTCAGCGCCCGTATCAGCGCCACCTCGATGGCCTGCCCGGTGTGGTCGGCCACGTGCAGGATGCGCGGCATCGAATGGCCGCCCTCCAGGGCCAGCGACAGCGCGCCGTCGTCATGACGGTCGAACTGCACCCCCACCCGCTCCAGCAGCACGCGCTTGAGCACCGGCGGCCCCTCCTCGGCCAGGATCTGCACCGCCGCAGGGTAGCTGTGCCCTGCGCCCGCGTGCAGAATATCGGCCGCCAGCGCGGCCGGCGCGTCATGCTCACCCCGGTAGATGATGCCGCCCTGCGCCCAATAGGTGTTGGAATCTTCCGGCTGCAGCGCACGCGTCACCACCGTCACCGCCAGGCCGGCATCGGCCAATTCCAGGGCCGCGGTCGCGCCGGCAATGCCGCTGCCGAGAATCAGAACGTCCGTTTCCAGGTAATCGTTCATGGATTATCCGATCGCAATCATGCGCTGCACCGCGCGGGCCGCACGCACGCGAATCTCCTCAGGCACGTCAATGACATACTGGATATTCGCCAGCGCGTCGCGGGTCATCTGCAGCGTGATCTGGTTCATGTGCGGGCAGCGCACCATGCACAGGCGCAGCATTTCCTTGTCGGGATTGGCCGCGGCCACATTTTCGCCCATCGAACACTCGGTGAGCAGCAGATAGCGCGGGGCTTTGGTCTGCTCCACGTAGCGAATCATGGTGTTGGTGCTGCCGGAGAAGTCCGACGCGGCCACCACCTCCGGGCTGCATTCGGGGTGCGCCAGGATGACCACATCGGGGAATTGAGCGCGCACCGCATCAATGTCACTCACCGTGAACTGCTCATGCACCTCACAGCGGCCGTGCCAGCCGATCATCTGATAGTCCACGTCCGTGTCCTGAAAGGTGATGTTGCCGCCGGGCAGCAGCGTCGGGAGGATGATGTGCTTGCCGGTGTCGCGCGCCACGTTGCGCGCCAGGTATTCATCAGGCAAGAAGATGACCGTGTCAACCCCCAGTGAGTCCACTACCGCGGCCGCGTTGCCAGAGGTGCAACAGATATCGCTCTCAGCTTTGACATCGGCATAGGTGTTGACATAGGTCACCACCGGCACGCCGGGAAAGCGGGCCTTGAGCGCGCGCACGTCCGCGGCGGTGATGCTGGCCGCCAGCGAACAACCCGCCTCGAGCGACGGAATCAGCACGGTGCGCGTCGGGTTGAGGATTTTGGCCGTTTCGGCCATGAACCTGACGCCGCAAAAGACGATGATGTCCTTCTCGGTCTGAGCGGCCTTGCGGCTCAAGTCCAGCGAATCGCCCACAAAATCGGGCACCGAATGAAACAGCGCCGGCTCCATGTAATTGTGGCCCAGGATGATCGCGTTGCGCTGGCGCTTGAGCTGGTTGATCTCATAGGCCAGCTCCGCCTGCAAGCGCAGCTCGAACGCCGGCGTATAGTCGCCAATTTTGGCCTGCAGGTCGGCAAGAATATCGTCCACGGTCATGCGGGAACGATCCACTCGTTGTAGTGTGGTCATGTGCTATCCCTCAAATCCAGGCTAATATCGAGCGCCTTGACCGAATGGGTCAGCGCGCCGATCGAGATGTAATCTACGCCGGTCGCGGCAATGGCCGTCACCGTGTTCAGATTCACGTTGCCCGAGGCTTCCAGCGGGATGCGGCCGGCCGTCATTTGCACCGCGACGGCCATCTGCTCCGGCGGCATGTTATCCAGCAGAATGCGGTCCACCGGCTGCTGCAACGCCTCGGCCAGTTGCGCCAGCGTGGTCACCTCCACCTCGATGGGCCGCTGGCGCGCATCGCCCTGGCGCACGCGCTGCACGGCCGCGGTCAGGCTGCCCACGGCCGCGATGTGGTTATCCTTGATCATCGCCATATCGTACAGGCCAAAACGGTGATTCTGCCCGCCGCCCAGGCGCACCGCCCATTTGTCCAGCACGCGCAGCCCCGGCGCGGTCTTGCGTGTGTCGAGGATGACCGCGCGCGTGCCCTGCACGGCATCCACATAGCGCCGCGTGGCCGTGGCAATGCCCGACATGCGCTGCAAGAAGTTCAAGGCCACGCGCTCGCCGGTGAGAATGGCGCGACCGTCGCCGCGGATCGTCGCAATCACCTGGCGCACCGCCACGCGCTCGCCATCGGCAACCAGGGGCGTCACCTGCACCTGGTCGCTCACCTGCGCGAAGACCTGGATCACCACGGCCAGGCCGGCCACCACGCCCGCCTCCTTGGCGATGAAATCTCCGTCCACCAGTGCATTTTCAGGCACGGTGAGCAGCGATGTCACATCGCCGTCGCCCACATCCTCGGCCAGGCCGCGGGAGACGATCTGCGCGATCCCTGCCTGCGCCGCGTCCGTGGTGAAATCAAACGGTTCCAACTTCATGATCGCTCTCTCTCCTTGATTTCAGCCCTCATCTCAGCCCCCATTTCGCCCCCTGGCTGCTGGTCAGTTTACCACCGTTCGCCCCGCAATGCCAAGTCACGCGCCCCAACGTGATTGGCGCAGTCGCGTCCATCAGGGTAAAATAGTGTTTGGGATTATCCCGAACTGGATGATGAAGATATTCGTCAGGCGCTCGTTTATGCCGCGACTCATCTCGAGGATCGTATAGTTAAGTTTGCACGATGAAGGAACCGATTTTGAGACGAGCTTTTCAAGATTTTTACCCCAATCACACCAGTTACTGTTACGGCTGCGGCCGGCTGAATGAAACCGGCTTGCAGATCAAGAGCTACTGGGAGGGCGATGAAACGGTCTGCACGTTTCAGCCGCGACCGGAGCACACGGCCGTGCCCGGATACGTCTATGGCGGCCTGTTAGCGTCGCTGGTGGACTGCCACGCCACCGGCACCGCGGCCGCCGCGGCCTACCGCGCGGCCGGGCGCGAAATGGATACCGAGCCGCCCTTCCGCTATGTCACCGGCTCGCTGCACGTGGATTACCTGCGCCCCACGCCCCTGGCCGGCCCGTTGACCCTGCGCGCCCAGGTCAAAGAGATCAAAGGCCGCAAGACCATCGTCAGCGTTCAACTCTACGCAGCCGGCCAACTGTGCGTACGCGGCGAAGTCGTCGCCGTCCAGATGCCGGATGACATGGCGAACACAAAATAGGACACCCTCATGACGGCGTCAACGACTATACACCCGACCAAATCCTCGCAGCCTGTGGATGAGCGAATGACATTCCGCTATCTACGGCCTCCTTATCTGTGGGATCACAATATCACGTACGAAGAATTTCAGGGCATTCTCAACGGCACGTTGGAGATTGGGCGCCTGAACCGTGATTGGGCCGCTCTACGTTTGATCGAGTATGCCCCGTATGATGAGATGATTCATTTACTTGGCTACAAGGCGATCGTCGAAGGATGGCCGCGGTGGCGTTCACGGGTGCGCATGCTGGAAGTTCAGCGCGGACTCGATTTCCTGACCGATTGGATTTCTCTGAAACATCCAGACCTACTCAATGACAAACCATCGCTTGACTAGTCAGAAAATTGCGAGTCGCGAATTTTACCTGACGCAACTCTATCCTCTGCAAGACGAAGTGCTTCAGCTGGTTGCCAGGCAACAGACCGGCTTTTACCTGACTGGCGGTACGGCTTAGTATTTCTTGATCCCAGTGTTTTTGTTCAGGCGGCCATCTGCCACACGATCAGCGGCAGGAATTGACGCGGGGGCAGTGTGGGCGGGGTTTCTGTGGGCGTTGGCGTGGCCTCGCCCGGCGTGGGTGTGTCGGTTGGCGTTGGCGTGGGTGTAGCCTCGCCCGGCGTGGGCGTGACTGTGGGCGTCGGTGAGGCGTCACCCGGCGTGGGTGTGGGCGTTGGTGTGCCGTCGTCCGGCGTCGGCGTATCTGTCGGCGTGGGCGTGCCATCGTCCGGCGTGGGCGTTTCCGTGGGCGTCGGTGAGGCGTCATCCGGCGTGGGTGTACCGGTCGGCGTGGGCGTGTCCACCGGCGTTTCGGTTGGCATGGGCGTTGGCGTCTCGGTCGGCGTCGGAATATCGGTCGGCGTGGGCGACGGGGTAGGCGTGGGCGTTGCGGTCGGCGTGGCTGTGGCCGTGGGCGTCAGGGTCGGCGTTGGCGTAGGCACGCAGGCGAACAGCGCCGCATCATCCAGGTAGTTCCGGGTCAGATTGCCGCTGCCGTTGTTGTAGACGTTGAAATAGAGCACCAACGTGCGGTTGCGATACGCGGTCAGGTCGAAGGTCTTCTCCTGCCATTGATCGTTGCCCACGGCCGAACTGCGTTCGATGGTGGCTACCAGGCCGTAGCTGGTGTTGAGCAGCAGCACTTCGCGGTAATCGGCTGCTTCACCGCCGCCGGGCCGCTGCCAAAAGTGCAGGAAAACGCCCGTAGGCCAGGCTGGAATGACCACGGTTTGATAGGCGGAGGAGTGCGCGGTGGCGTTGGCCGTGCCGGGCGCAATGCCCAGGCGCAGCGCGCGCGCGCCGCTGTGTACCGGCGATGTCACATAGCCGGCCGGCCGCGCAGTCGAGCCGAACGCCCAGCCGCTGCTGCCCTCGAAATCGCCGTTGACCAGCAGATTCGTACAGCCGCCGGGGATGGGCGTCGCGGTCGGCGTGCTGGTGCGCGTGGCGGTCGGCGTCGGCGTACTGGTGCGCGTCGGTGTATGGGTGGCGGTCGGCGTGCTGGTGCGCGTCGGCGTATTCGTAGCGGTCGGTGTGCTGGTGCGCGTGGCCGTGGGCGTCGGCGTAGGGCCGCTGACGATGCCGGCCAATTCGGCCAGTGAGGCCAGCGTCGTGCGTGCGTAGCGCAGCACGTAATCCAGATCAACCCGGCTCAGCGTATCGCCGCTGTTGTGATACCACGGGTTGCGGTCCCGCGGGCGGCTGTCGTCGAAGAAGTTCTCGATCGCCAGGTACGCAGCGTAGCCCTTGTCCCAGAACGAGGCGTGATCCGAGAAACGGCTGGCGCTGCTCGTTTTCAGCTCCACCGTCAGGCCCTGGCCGTAGCGGCTGTTGGCCGAGATGAACGCGTTGGCCAGGCCGATCGAACTGCTGCCGGCGCCGCTGTGCAGCTCGATCACGCGGTCATCGTTGCCATCGTAACCGATCATATCGAGATCAATGTAGCCCATCACCTGGCTGCCGGCGTTGCGCAGCGCCGCGGCGTAGACCTGGCTGCCCCAATGCCCCTGTTCCTCGCCCGAAAAGTGGACGAAGCGAATCGTGTCGCTGAACTGCTGGCCGCGCAGGAGGTTGGCCAATACGAGCGTGGATGCCGTGCCCGAACCGTTGTCGTCCGCGCCCGGCGCCGTGGTGTAGGGAATCTCGGAGATGCTGTCGAAATGCCCGCCCACCAGCCACAGGCGCTCAGGATGAGTCACGCCGCGGATGTCGGCAATGACATTGCGGCCGCTGTAGGAGCTGTAGGTCCAACTGGCGTAGCTGGCCGGCAGCCCCATCTGCTGGTAGGCCTGCAGGAGATAGGCTTCCGCGTCGCGGATACGGCTGGCCAAGGTGTAGCGCGTGGTCAACGTCACGCTGCTGCCGCCGATGACGACAGGGCGCACGCCGCTCAGGTCTGCGATGCGGTCCGACAGGGCCGCGGCGCTGAGTTGGTTCAACAGCGCGACGATGACCGGGTCGGTGCTGGCGGGCGGGGCGAGGGCAGACCCGCGCCGGTCTCTGCGAAGAACGGGCTGCTGGCAACAAGGACGATCGCCACCCCCTGCGCCGGCAGCGTTTCGACGAAGGCCTGTTCAGCGGTAGACGGCACGGCCACCAGCAGATCGAACGCATCCTGGTAGAGGATGTGGCCGAACTGGCCGGCCAGGACGCGGCGTCTGGCGCCTGCGCATCCACCAGGTAGTAGACCTGACCGCCGGTGTCGGCCGCCAGGAGTTCGAAGGCCAGGCCCGCGGTCTGCAAGGCGGCCGCGGCCGCGGCGGGGCCGCTGGCGAGAAAGGCGCCGTCAGCCAGCCGGGTGTGCAGCACCAGCCCGGCTGCGGCCAGTTCGGCCTGGCGCGCTGGCGGGGTCCCGATGCGGAACAACTGCGGACCGAGCACGCCATCCAGGCGGCGGTTGGCGGCCTGCGCCGGCGCTTGCGGCAGCCAGAGCGCGGCCAGGAAGATCACGGCCAGGGCGGCTGACAGTCTCCGCGTCGAAGATGTTGAGCATTTCATCCGAAAGTCCTCCTGTCGCCTGCTTGCATCAATGGCCAGACCTGGCTCGCTGCGCCGACTCCACGGCCATTGTCGCCCATTATCTCATCAGTATGTCAGCAGCAGCCGATCCGCCACCATCTCCCCTTCCAGCGTTTGCCCGTTCATCTGAAATCGCCTGAGCATCGAAGGCCCGCAATTGACGAACACCTCGCGCTCGAACAGGGTATCTGGTATTTGTTGCGAGGTTTCTTGAATTCGTCTGTTGCAGTTCGATATCGTCACTAATCCTTGCCGCTGGCGCCCACGTTCGTCAAGGCAATCAGGACGGCCGACACGACGGCAACGGCGAGACCAAAGAAGAGGGTGTCGCTGGGATTTTCCCACTTGACCAGGCGTTCGACGAATTTGACCACGATGACCAGCACGATGACGCCGCTCAGCTTCGCTTTCAGCTCTTGCAGGTTATGCGCCAGCATCCAGCCCGGCACCTTCAGCCCGCCGATGAACAGTTCATACAGGCTGAAGGCAAAGACGAAGAGCGCCGTGGTGATCAAGAAACTGTCCACCACCTCGATGAGGGCGATGGGAATCTTGGCGTCCTGCGCGCCGCTGTTGATGATGAGCATGATGGTGGTCAACGATTTGAGTGACGCCCAGCCCAGGGCCGCCATCGCCGCCAGCAGCAGGGCGACCACTCCAACCAGGTTTACGTAGCGCACGCTTTGCAGTAGTTTAGCCAGCATATTGATGTACCTCGATACGGCTATTATACTAAATTTGTCTATCCGCGGTAAAAATCTATCCACTCGAAATGAAAGCTGCGGTAGTCCCTGGCCCAGAAATCGGGCGAAAGCTCCAGTTCGAAGGCGCCGTTTTCCAGGGGAATCTGAGCCGCGGCCGCCGTGTCGGTCACCAGGCGCAGCGGCAGCCAGAAGCGGCTGGCGTCCGTCAGCGTTTCTTCGGTCGCCGGCGCGCTGAGCAGGCTGCGCTGCTGCCTGACGATGGGCTGGCCCACGCTCGCCACCGCCGCGGTGATGATCGTGTCGCCGTAGGTCAGGCGAAATTGTTCCAAACCCGCCAGGTGCAGGCGAATGACCAGGCGCGGAGGCCGCGCACCCGGCCCCATCTCAACGTCCGCCTCGCCAATACCGCCCTGGCTGACCACCTCCAACACGGTTTGCGTGGGCGTCTGCGTCACTGCAATCTGCGCATCGGGCCGGCTCGGCGTGGCTGTCACGACCGCTGGCGCCGGCGACGCCTGGCAGGCAGTCAAAACCCAGGGCAGCGCCAGCCAGAGCACAGGCCCCACCATGAGAGCCGCCGCTTTCACCCATCTTGTCAACATCTCGCCTGTCATCTCCCCCATTCCTGGCGGCCCAAAGCCCCTGATTGCGCCGGCCCGCTGACGGTCGGCAGGTACAGGCTGTGTACCGGGGACGATTCCAGCAGCAAGGGAGCAGGCCCCACCGCGAGCTGGCGCTGTCCGCTCAGGCTCATGTGGGCGCCCGCCAGGGAACGCAGCGCCTGCACCTGCCACGCCGCGGGCAAGTCGAACACGATCGTTTCGGTTGGATGCCAGACGATGTACGCCTGACCGCGAGTTGGATGATCGAAGGTGAGGATCCAGACGCCGGCCTCATCCACGCGCAGTTCGCTCAGTTGTGCGCCCAGCAGCCAGCCGCTCAGCTCCCGGTAGGCCACGCCGGCCGCGGTCAAGGTCGTGTTGTCGGCCGCGGTCAATTCGATGTTGGTCGCTGTGTGGTTGTCCCAGGCATAGAAATAGAACCGGCTGACGCCACCCGTCCAGTTGAGCAGATAAGCACGCGCCAGGTAGGCCGCGCCCGTCTCATCGCTCAGCGTCTTGGGGCCGGGCACCGCGGGCCGCAGATAACCGCCCTCGCTGTTCCACAGCGGCTTGTCCGCCTGACCACGCTGCGTCAGGACGACCCGGACGCTCGGAATATACCAGGTCGCCAGCGCCTCCGGGGCTTCGGCCAGGTAGAAATGGTAACCGATCACGTCGGCATAGTCACCGCCGCCCAGCGACAGGTAGTAATCGAGATAATTGACATTGTAGGGGCTGGGGCTGAGCACCTGGTTGTCTGGATCGCTCGTCTTCAAAATGAAGTAGGCCTGGCGTGCCAGGTCAACCAGTTTCTCGGCGCTGCCCGAAAAGAACGCCGTGTCGTTTGGCTCATTCCAAACCTCCCAATAGCGAATTTTGCCCTGGTAACGGGTCGCAACCGCGCGTACCCAATCCTGCCAGTACTGATCGAGCGCCGGCTCCGCGGCCTGGCCGGGGCCATACGCGCTCGGCTCAGCCGGCCGGGCGCTGGCCCAACGCGGCGTGCGCCCCAGGTTCATGATGACATCGGCGCCGTTGGCTCGCGCCCGGCTGACATGGGCATCCAGCGCATCCCAGTTGAAAACCCCCTTGGCCGGGGCGATGTCAGCCCACTGTGCGCCGGCGTCCCAGATGCGCACCGCGCCCAGGCCGCCGTTCACTTTCGGCCAGGCAATGTCCGGCCGCTGAATGTGCATACCAAAAAAGGCGGGCGATAGCGGCCCCGCCGGCCAAATCGGCAGCGCCTGGCGGCCGGCGATCCTTGTTTCCCCGGTCGGCACGTCAGCGCCCGCAGCGCTGGCGGTCATCGTTGGCGCTTGCCGGGCAGTTTCGGAAGTCTGCAGGCGAGGAGAGACGTTGGCTGCAGCCGTAAGAATGAGGAGCAGAGCGCAGAATTGGGACAAATTTCTGAGTTCGAGCAAGTTGGTGATCGTCTCCTAACCCGGGCATGCCGGAACCAAACAGAGAGACAGGAACCGCGAAGACGCCAAGAGCGCCAAGAAAAAAACTTCGCGACCTTCGCGTCTTGGCGGTCTAACCCTCGCTGCCTGTACAAAAATTCAACTCATAAGATCCAAATAACATGTTGACAGTATAACACAGCCGCCCGCCGCGCAACCCTAACAGGTTGCTGACAAAATGTCCATCGAGCCGTTCTGCCCCTTCAGTAAGTAGTCAAATCTCGTGAGTCGCAATTGTCATTTGCATCTAAATCGAGTAAAATCTCCGCACTTACGCCTGGATTCGCCCCTGGCAGCGAGCAGACCGCTTATGCCGCATCCCGGTGTCAGGTTGTGTGAACGGATGGCCGGCTGCAGGGCTGAAAGTGAGGTGAACTAACAGATGCGAGTGGTACTCGGCGGGACTTTCTCTCCGCTGCATGACGGCCACCGGGCACTGCTGCGCTACGCAACCAGTCAGGCCACCGAATTAGTCATTGGCGTCACGGTCAACAGCA
This sequence comes from Candidatus Amarolinea dominans, assembly GCF_016704685.1. NCBI lineage: Bacteria > Bacillati > Chloroflexota > Caldilineae > Caldilineales > Candidatus Amarolineaceae > Candidatus Amarolinea > Candidatus Amarolinea dominans. The sequence goes on along the minus strand of NZ_JADIZS010000026.1, from coordinate 10,501 downwards.
TGGTGCAGGGCAAACAGCACCCCATTGCTCCTTTCGCCGAGCGGGTCGAGGGTGTTTTGGACTTTGTGCGTACCCTGACTCCCGATCTCCCGGTGACGATTGCCCCCCTGCATGACACGTACGGGCACACCGTGAGTGAGGATTATGACCTGCTTGTCGTCTCGCCAGAGACACTGGTCGGCGCTCAACGCATCAACATCAAACGCCGCGAGGCAGGCAAGCCCCCGCTGCGCATCGCTGAGATTGCCTGGGTGTTGGCCGAAGACGGCCATCCCATCAGCAGCACACGCATCTGGGCGGGGGAAATTGATGAATATGGACACCTGGTCAGCTAGGGACAGATCGGCATAGGATGTTGGCATGACTTTTGCACGGACGTATCGTTTCTTGGACCTGGTCATGGTGCTCTTTGTCACCGTTTTGCTGACCAGCAACATCGCTTCTTCAGCCAAAATCGTAGATTGGGGCGTTTCCCTGCCGGCGTGGCTGGGCGGGTTGCCGTTGGCCTTCGATGCCGGCACGCTGCTCTTCCCCATTTCCTATATCTTCGGCGACGTGCTCACCGAAGTCTATGGCTACCAGCGCTCCCGGCGTGTGATCTGGGTGGGCTTCGGCGCCGCGGCGTTGCTGAGTGCCACCCTGTGGCTGGTGAGCCGTATGCCCGGCGAAGCACTTTGGCAGCAGAGCGTGGGCCAGGGCGCGTACGATGCCATCCTCGGCGGCGTGAGCAGCGGAGGGATCATTGTGGCCAGCCTGCTCGCTTATTTTGCCGGCGAATTCTCTAACTCCTACACCCTGGCGCGCCTGAAGGTGCTGACTCACGGGCGCTGGCTGTGGCTACGCACGATTGGCTCCACGTTGATCGGCGAAGGCGTTGACTCGCTGCTCTTCGTGGCCATCGCCTGCCTGGCCGGAGTCTTTCCCTGGGCCATCGCACTGACCCTGGTGGTCACTAACTATCTTTTCAAGGTGGGCATCGAGGTGCTCTTCACGCCGTTGACCTACCAAATCGTCAGCCTGCTCAAGCGCCTGGAAAACGAGGACTATTACGACATCAACACCAATTTCAACCCATTTCATCTCGAAGCACAGGCTGGATGATGGGACGTAACCTGTGAGCCAGAATCAAAGCGACGCCGACAAGCAACCGTTGCCCGTGGAAACAGCCGGGCATGACCACAGCAGCGCGGCGCCTGAACACCGCGCCGGGTTTGTAGCGATCATTGGTCGCCCCAATGTGGGTAAATCAACGCTGCTCAATGCCATTTTGGGCCAGAAGATCGCCATTACCGCGCCCAAGCCGCAGACCACCCGCAGCCGTTTGCTGGGTATTCTGACGCTGGCCGAGGCCCAGATCGTCTTCGTGGATACCCCTGGCATTCATCGCCCACGCCACAAGCTGGGCGAATACATGGTGCAGCAGGCGGTCATGGCGCTGCCCGACGCCGACGTGATTCTGTGGATTGTGGATATCGCAGAGCCGCCCTTTGCCGAGGATGAACAGATTGCACTCCTCCTGGCCCAAAAAGCCGCCGGCCGCCCCGTGGTGATCGGCTGCAACAAGGTTGACCTGGTCAATGCGTCTACGCTGGCTGAACGCCAGGCTGTGTTCAGTGCCCTGGTCGCACCTACGGCGCTAGTGACGTTGGCGGCCGCCAGGGGCCAGGGCATAGATGACTTGATTGCCGTGCTGCGGCCTTTGCTGCCGCTCAGCCCACCCTACTACCCGGCCGATCAGGTGACCGACGTGCAGGAGCGTTTCATTGCCGCGGAGTTAGTACGCGAAGCGGTGATTCATCATCTGCGCGAGGAAGTGCCGCATGCCGTCGCGGTCGTGGTGGATGAGTTCAAGACGCGCGGGCCGGAGATGACCTACATCGCGGCCACCGTCTACGTGGAGCGCGAGTCGCAGAAGGGCATCGTACTCGGCCTGGGCGGGCGCATGTTGAAACAGATCGGCCAACAGGCTCGTGTGGGTATCGAAGAGATGCTTGAGACCAAGGTCTATTTGGAGTTGTGGGTCAAGGTCGTTCCGCACTGGCGCCGCGATCTGACCTATCTGCGCCGCTTTGGTTACGCCGCCGAGTAAAGTGAAGAGGTGAAGAGGGGAAGAGGTGAACATGAAGCGTATCATCGGCCGCATCGCCTTGACGTTGCTCGTGGTAGTGGTTTTCTTCGCCATCTATCGCCTGCTCACAATCAAGCCGCGGCCCTACAAAGCCTATTTGCAGACCTCGCGGCCCCTGGTGATGGCCCATCAAGGTGGCGCCGACCTGGCGCCCAGCAATACGATGGTCGCGTTTCGCAACGCCGCGCAGATGGGCGTTGACGTGCTGGAGTTGGACGTACACACCAGCAAAGATGGCGTGGTGGTCGTCATTCACGATGCAACCGTAGATCGCACCACCAACGGCTACGGGCATGTGCATGACTTCACCCTGCCTGAACTGCAAGCCCTGGACGCCGGCTATCAGTTCAGCACCGACAACGGCCAAACCTACCCCTTCCGCGGTCAGGGTGTTGTCATCCCCACGCTGCAGGAGGTACTGGCGGCCTTTCCCGCGCTGCGCATCAACATCGAAATCAAACAGGCTGATCCGCCCATGGAGCAGGCCGTGGCGGACCTCATTCAGCAGACCGGCGCGCAGGAGCGAGTGCTGGTGGTGGCCAGCAACAACGACGTGATCGAACGCTTCCGGGCGCTGCGGCCGGCCGTGGCGACAGGCGCCTCCGAGAGCGAAGTGCGCGGCTTTTTCTACGCGCAAACCGTGCGTGTCTCGGCCTTCTATCGCCCCACGGCCGACGCTTTGCAGGTGCCAGAGTATTTTGGTAACATCCAGGTGCTTTCGCCGCACTTCGTGCAGGCCGCGCACGCGCGGGAGGTGGCTGTTCATGCCTGGACCATCAACGATGCCGGGACCATGCGCCGCCTGATTGACATGGGTGTGGATGGCATCATCACCGACCGGCCCGACCTGGCGCTGGAGGTGTTGGGACGCAAGGCCCCCTAGCTAAGGGTTCGTAAAAGGTAAGCGTTCAGGCCCTCACCCCCCGGCCCCCTCCCCTTGCAGCCCCCCCAACCCCCCCCCCCCCCCCCCCCCCCCCCCCCGGGGGGGAGAGCCCCCCGGGGCGGCCCCCCCCCCCCCCCCTCTCCCGACGACAGCAGTTCCGTCGTCGGGAGAGGGGGTAGGGGGTGAGGGTCTGAACCCTAAAGTCGTTTTTTGTGGGTCGCACCTCTGGTGTGGCGACGCATTTTCTACAGTTGGACACCAACGTACGAAGGAGGATACCATGTTAGTCGGCGAGCGCATGACCAAGAACCCCGTCGTGATCACCCGTGAAACAGGCGTTGATGATGCCCTGCGTCTGATGCGTGACAGGAACGTCCGTCGCCTGCCCATTGTGGACAGCAACGGCAGCCTGATAGGTATTGTCTCAGATAAGGACCTCTACCTGGCCTCTCCCTCACCGGCCACGTCGCTGGACATTTTTGAATTGCGCTATCTTCTCTCCCGTTTGAATGTCGAGAAGATCATGTCCACCCCGGTCATCACCGTCACCCCCAAGACGCCACTGGAAGAGGCGGCCCGTATCATGGCCGACAAGAAGATCGGTGGCCTGCCGGTGATCGAAGGAAACAGCCTGGTTGGCATCATCACCGAATCGGACCTCTTCAAGATTTTTGTGGAATTATTGGGCGCGCGCAAGCCCGGCGTGCGCGTCACCGTGGTTGTGCCCGACGTCAAGGGTGAGTTGGCCACGCTGACCTCGGCCATTGCCGTCAGGGGCGGTAACATCATGGCCCTCGCCACGTTGGAGGGCATCAAGCCCGGCACCTTCGAGGTGATGATGAAAACCGACCTGGACATGGCCACGGTGCGAGACACCCTGGAACGCTTGAGCGGCGAGATCATTGACATTCGGGAAGCGTAGACGTGCGCCCCAGGCTTCCGAAGTCCCGCAGACTTCGGAAGTCTTCATAAAGAGCGAGGACGGATTTCGACATGCGCGTGACATTACTGGCGGCGACCCAGGTGAACCCCGATTTGTTGACACAGGATTTGGCTGCGAGCGATGTGCGTTACCTGGTGGCGCAAGGGACGCAGGCTTTTGGGTTGGCCCTGATCGAATATGCGGGCCGCGTCTGCTATCGTTCCACCGACAAGATGGGCACGGCGCCGGGCTTCATCAGCGCCCGCGTCCGTGAAGGGCACGAGGACATCATCGAACATCTGCAGATGGTTTTCGAGGCCTGGGAGGTGCCGGATGCGGAAATTCTGCGTGCCTACCAAGTGGCTCACGGCCTGCGTTTCACGCGGCGCCCGCAGTCGGTCATCCTCAGCATGAACGCACGCACGCTGCGCGACATCATCAAGCATTCTGATTCCGAGCTGGCTCGCCAGCTCTTGATCCTGGCCGCGCAGACGTGGCCCATGTTGTACGCCGACCTGGCAGGAGAGAAAGCATGAGAGTGCTGTTGCTCGGCAGCCTGGCGCCTGCTTCCCTCTCGGCCGAGGAGCTACAGCAGCACGGCGCGGCCACCTTCTTGCTCGATGGCATCTCGCGCGCGGCCAGTCACCAGTTGGTGCGTCATCGGCTCGCCTCTTTCAGCCAGGAAAGCCAGCGCTACGTAGACCTGAGCAAAATTGCGCAGCCGGGCATCGAACTGACCGTGACCCCGCCCGCCATTGCGCAGAATCCAGAAACACGCGTCCGCTTCGAACAGGCCATGCACGACCTGGAACGTGCCTACGGCGAATTGCGCGCCCTGGGCATTCGCAAGGAAGATAGCCGCTTCCTGCTGCCCAACGCGTCCGTCACACGCATCGTCGTCACGATGGATTTCAGCGCCTGGCGTCACTTCTGCTGGCTGCGCTGCGACAAAGCCGCACAGTGGGAAATTCGGCAGGTGGCCGAGGAAATCCTGCGCACTCTCCACCGGCTGGCGCCGGCCGTGTTCCAGGACCTGGTGGACTACTTCTTGCCGGGGGAGCCGCTGCCGGCATAGGATAGCTGATAACCTTTGGCTCCATCTCAGACAGGATTTACATGATGAACAGGATTGTTGCCCTGCGGTGTGCGAAACGATGGACACGGAGAGCCAAGCATTTCGTGAATTTGTAAACGCAGTGAAATCATATCGCAAGCGCCGCGAGCAAAGCCCGTTTGGGCCTTCGGTCGCGGCGCTTTTTTCTGTCCACAGACAACACTGCGCTTACCACAAATCTGCAAGATCGCTAATCTGGCGTTGCACAAAAACATTGTGATTCATAAGACGTTTGGTCTGCCTCCTCGCTGGGTCACGTATCGAACAACACCGTTGCCTGCCAGCCATCGTCCGTCTGGCTGACGCTGAGGTCGTGATAGGTCACGGCTTTGATGGGTGACCGATCGCTGCGGCCGCGGATGCCGGCCACGGTGGCGGTCAGACGCGCCGGCTCCGCGCCGGCCGGCGGGGTGAGCGCCTCGATGCTGAACTGCGTGTACAGTTCGCCCTCGGTTTCCATCAAATAGAGCAATTCCTGCAGCCATCTCACCAGCAGCATCTCCAGATCTGCGCCTTCGACCTGTACCTGCCGCGTGACCTGCGGTGGCGCGGCGAAGGGCGTCTGGATGAGGCGGAAAAGGGTCTCGCCGGCGTGGGCAAAGAGCGTGGGCAGGTCGCGGCCAAAGATGCGCACCGCCCAATCGGCCGTGTGCTCCAGTTCTTCGTAAATGAGCGAATGCCCGGCATCTTCGGCCGCAAAGGTCAGAAGCGCGCGTGCCTGCGCCGCGTCCACGCGAATCTGGGCGATCAGGGCCTCGATGCCGTCGAAGCGCTGTTCGGGCCGCAGGCGCTGCACGAATTCCAACGCGAACGACTGACCGTACAGATCACCGCTGAAATCCAGGATGTGCGCTTCGATGGAACGGCCCTGCCCGCTGAAGGTGGGGCGCACGCCGATGTTGGTCACCGCGGCGCGGCGTTCCCAGGGCAGCACCACCCACGTCGCATAGACGCCGTTGGCCGGCAGCAGGCGATTGGCCGCGACCGCCAGGTTGGCCGTGGGGAAGCCAATCGTGGCCCCGCGCTGATCGCCCTTGACCACCACTCCGGTCAGGGTGTAGGGGTGGCCCAACAGGCGGGCGGCCGTGCGCACGTCGCCGCTCTCGATCAGGCTGCGAATTGCCCCGCTGCGCACCTCATGACCATCTTGCCAGAACGTGGATGCCACCTGCACCGTGAATCCGAGGCGTGCCCCGATCTCTTGCAAGAACGACACCGTGCCCTGACGCTTGTGTCCCAGGGCAAAGTCCGGTCCCACCCACAGTTCGCGCACGTGCAGACGATTGACCAACAGCGTGGCAAATTCGGTCGCTGTCACCTGCGCGGTCGCGCGGCTGAATGGCTGCACGACGACGAAGTCCAGGCCCAGCGCCTCCAGCAGCGCCAGGCGCTCGTCCAACGTGGAGAGGCTGGGCGAGGGTTGGTCAGGCCGCAGCACCTCGCGCGGGTGCGGATCGAAGGTCAGGATGCCGGCCTGCGCGCCGGCCAGGTGCGCGGCGGCCAGCATCTGCTGCAGCAGGGCCTGATGACCGGCATGAACCCCGTCGAAGTTGCCGATACTCAGGTAGGTGGGCGCAGTTAGTTGCGTCTGATAGAGATCGCGGTAGCGTTGCATGGCCTATTCTTCGTCGCCCACCTGTTGACGCAGCCAGGCGTCAATGAACGCGTCAATTTCGCCATCCAGCACGGCCTGGGTATTGCTGGTTTCAAGGCCAGTGCGCTCATCTTTGACCATTTGATAGGGATGAAGAACGTAGGAGCGTATGCGGCTGCCGAAGCCGGCATGTACCAGGTCGCCTTTTATTTCTACCCGCTCGGCCTCGTTCTTCTGCCGTTCGATTTCATACAGCTTGCCGCGCAGCACGCGCATCGCGGACTCACGATTCTGCAATTGGCTGCGTTCATTCTGGCACGTCACCACCAGGCCGCTGGTCAGGTGCGTGATGCGCACGGCCGTCGAGTTCTTCTGCACATTCTGCCCGCCGGCGCCGCCGGAGAGGAAGAAGTCCATGCGAATGTCGCTCGGGGCGATCTTGATCTCGATGTCGTCGTCCAGAATGGGCATCACTTCGACTTTGGCAAACGACGTGTGGCGCCGGGCCGAGCCGTCGAACGGGCTGATGCGCACCAGGCGATGATTGCCCTTTTCGGCCTTCAGATAGCCATACGCATGCTCCCCCATCACCTCCACATAAACGCTCTTGATGCCCGCGGTGTCGCCTTGCGTCTGATCGGTGATGGTGGCCTTGTACCCGCGGCGCTCGGCCCAGCGCAGATACATGCGCAGCATCATGCTGGCCCAATCCTGCGCCTCGGTGCCGCCTTCGCCCGCGTGGATCGCCAGAATGGCATCGTTGCGATCATGTTTGCCCGACAAGGCCAGTTGGAAGATGCGCTCCTCCAGCACCTTTTGCAGCCGATCCAGCTCAGACACCAGCTCAGCGCCGGTGTCTTCATCCTCCTCAGCCTGCGCCATTTCCAGCATGATGCGCGCGTCCCGCACCTCATGGCGCAGGGCTGTCCAACTCTCAACCTGCTGGCGCAGATCGGACAGTTCACGCATCTGCTTTTGCGCGGCCAGGCCATCGTTCCAGAAATCCGACGCCTGCGATTGTTGTTCGAATTCTACAACCTTCTTGGACTTCTCATCTAAGTCAAAGACGCCTCCAGATTGACTCGAAGCGGGCGTCGAGTTTGTCCAGGCGCAGTGTGAGATCTTGCATCATAAGTTTTTCCTCGTTTCTTTGCGCTCAGTTTTTTCTATCGTCTTACTTCTCGAACAGGCCGGCCACAAAGGCCTCGGCGCTGAACTCGGCCAGATCGGTGATCTTTTCCCCGGTGCCGACGAAGCGCACCGGCAGCGCCAGCTCCTCGCCGATGGCAAAGACCACGCCGCCCTTGGCCGTGCCATCCAGTTTGGTCAGGACGACGCCGGTCAACTGCGTGGCTTCCTTGAAGTGCTTGGCCTGCGGAATTGCATTCTGGCCCGTGTTGGCGTCCAGCACCAGCAGCACCTCGTGCGGCGCCTTATGCACGCGGGTTGCGCAGACATTGCGCACCTTTTCTAATTCCTTCATCAGGTTATACTTGGTGTGCAGACGCCCGGCCGTGTCAATCAACAGCACATCCGCGCGGCGCGTCTCCTGGCAGGCGCGGATGGCGTCATACACCACCGCGCCTGGATCCGCACCCGACCCCTGGCTGATCACTTCGACGCCGGCGCGTTCGCCCCAAATGACCAGTTGCTCGATCGCGGCCGCACGGAACGTATCGGCGGCCGCGATCACCACCTTGTAGCCGGCCTGTTTGTACAGCCGGGCCAACTTGCCGATAGTGGTCGTCTTGCCGGAGCCGTTGACGCCCACGACCATGATGATGGTCAGCAGGCGTTCCATGTCATCTTTGGGCGGGCGGTGCTCATCGAGTAACCGAATCAGCTCCTGCTCAAAGATCGCCTGCGCGTCAGAGGCGCGTTTGACGCCGAGCGCCTGCACGCGTTTGCGCATACGCTCCACCAGCTTGGCCGACGTTTCACCGCCCACATCGGCCTGGATGAGCAGCGTCTCCAGGTCATCCCAGGTTTCGTCGGTCAGCTCATTGGCCTGGAACAGGCCCCCGATCTGGCTAAAGAGGCCGCGCCGGGTCTTGGTCAGGCTCTCCTGCACCTTCTCCTGCTCGGCCTGGCGATCTTCCGGCCGCTTGAATAAACGTGACAGCACTGCTTGCTCCTTCGCGATCTCATCTTGACCCACAGGGCCAATCCCGTCGCCGGCGGCCCTTGATTTCCAAGAGAAAGATTATACCGCAAGCCGTGAGTTTACCCAAGCACAGGCCAGCGGGCGTTGTGAGCGTATGACTGGTACTCGAAGTGCATCGGCGACCCGACTATCGAGCGCGCGCAGCGAGCTTTGCGCATACTTCTGTCGGATGAGTCGCGCGGGCAACACTTGAGCCTGAAATTCGGGCTTGCCAATATTATGTATGTAGAGTAAACTAGGGCTATTCGTGATTTTTTCACAAAATTATCGCTTTGGGAACGAGAATTAAATAAGTGTCCGAACATAGCCATTCCGTGGGTTGTTAAACCAGACAATTAAAAAATTCTCGTTCCTTAACCAAAGGACTAGGGCTACAATGCTTGTCGAGTTCAGCGTAGGAAACTTCCGCTCCTTCCGGGATATTGTCACGCTCAGCATGTTAGCGGCCAACCTGAGCGCCAAGGACAAGACTCTGGATGAGAACACCGTGTTCGAGACGGAGGGGGAGCCTCGTCTGCTCACCAGCGCCGCAGTCTACGGGGCTAACGCCAGCGGCAAAAGCAACCTGGTGCGGGCGATCAGCTTCATGCGCGAGTTTGTGCTCAATTCGCCCAAGGAGACTCAACCTACCGGCGCGATCAACGCTGAGCCTTTCCGGCTGAGCGCTGAGACGATCGCGCAGCCATCTCACTTCGAGATGGTGTTCATCGCGGGAGGCAGACGCTACCGCTATGGCTTCATGGCCACGTCCCAGCGGGTCGAAAAGGAGTGGCTATTCCACGTGCCGCGCAGCCGGGAAGCCCGCTTGTTCGAACGGATGGGAGATGACGTCCAATTGGGCGAGGGCTTCAAGGAAGGTCGGGACTTAATGAGCAAGACCCGACCCAATGCCCTCTTCCTCTCCATTGTGGCCCAGTTCAACGGCAAAGTAGCCCAGAAAGTTCTCGATTGGTTTTTTCGTCTGGGGATTGCTTCTGGCCTTGAGGATACGGGCATGCGCATGTTTACCCAGCAAAAATTGTTCGATGGCGAGATGCGTGACGAGATCGTTCAGTTTGTGCGCCGATTGGACCTCGGCATCCACGATCTGAAAGTAGAGCATGTGCCAACCCGTATAGATTCTTTGCCTGAGAGTATGCCTGAAGGATTGAAGACAGCCTTTCGATCCCTCATGGAACACACCGGTACGAAGATTGAGGACGTGGCGATTCACACGGTTCATCCCCAGTACGACCGGGATGGTCATCTTGTGGCGCAAGAGATTTTCAACTTGGATGAGCAGGAATCTGAAGGCACGCAGAAGCTTTTCGCCCTGGCTGGTCCGCTCACGCATACGCTGAAAGAGGGGCGGGTCTTAGTCGTGGATGAGTTGGATGCCCGACTTCATCCTCTTCTCACGCGCGAAATCGTTGGGCTTTTCAACGCCAGAGAGACTAATCCCTGCCACGCGCAACTGATTTTCACCACTCAGGATACCGGCCTGCTTGACAACCGTTTCCTCCGCCGCGACCAAATCTGGTTCACCGAAAAGGACCGCTACGGCGCGACGCACCTGTACTCGCTTGCCGAGTTCAGGGTGCGGAACGATGCGTCCTTCGGACGTGACTACGTGCGCGGTCGCTACGGCGCCATCCCCTTCCTGGGCGATCTGAGACAGATCGTAGAGGCAACCTGATGGCGAAACGTCGTGCGTCAG
>NZ_JADIZS010000025.1:0-116248 GCF_016704685.1 Candidatus Amarolinea dominans | reverse complement strand
GTCCCGCCCACGGCCACGCCAGTACCACCGACGGCGACCCTTGAACCTACCGTCAGCGTGGTTCCCACCGCAACCGTTCAGGCGCCACCTGTGACACCAACATCGCCAGGTTCGGAGCTAAGCCATCTGACGTGCTCTCCGGCTTCGTGGAAAACGATGGCGTGCGGATTCACTATGAGGTCGAGGGCGAGGGCCGCCCCTTGGTCATGGTGACATTGGTTGACCGGCAACCTCCAGATTGGCGGGTTGTCGGCTGTGCCGACGCACTCAAAGCGAACTATCGCCTCATCCTCATTGATGCTCGAGGTCATGGCCCAGAGCGATAAGCCCCACGATCCGGCTGCCTATGTCCTGGAAAAACAGGCCGGCGACATCGTCGCTGTACTCGACAAGTTGGGCGTTGACAAGGCGCATTACTTTGGCTACTCCTTGGGCGGTACGGTGGGGTTGGGCTGTAGCCAAGTATTTCCCTGATCGTCTTTCGTCACTGATCATCGGCGGCGGGAAGCCCCTGAGAATTTCGATCCCAGTGCCGAAATCGAGCGCGTCGCCGCTCACTCATTCACAATACGGGCGCGACGCAGCAAGTGTTTTTGGTAGCTACGGATTCTCCGAGACCAAAGCCTATCAACTTTATGCTGCCACCGATTTTCAGGCTGTAATCGCTGACCTGCAAGCCATTAGCACCCCAAACTTCGCCCCTGATCTACCGGATATGAGGATGCCCATACTTCTGCTTGCCGGCGCGTATGATGAAGACCATACTGCATTGAAGGCTGCGACCAACAAGCTGCCCAACGCCACATTCGCATCACTGCCAGGCCACGATCACGTGACGGCCTACATGCAAACGGACCTTGTCGTGGAACTCCTCACGAAGTTCCTCGCCCAAGTAGAGAAAGCGGCGCTTGACGACGCCACGACTGCCAAGATCGAAACAATCGTCAAGAAAGCGATGACAGACTACCCGGTGCCCGGCTTCGAGCTTTGCATCGTCAAAGATGGCCAGGTGGTCTACAACAAGGGTTTTGGGCTTGCCAACGTTGCAAGCAACCGGCCGATGACCCCCAATCCGTTTCTACCAGGCTTCCATCTCCAAGTCGCTGACCGCGATGGCCGTCATGCAGTTGGTGGAGCCTGCACAAGATTGACCTCGACAAGCCGGTTACTGCCTATCTGCCGTACTTCACGCATGGCCGACCCGCGCTACAAGGATATCACGGTGCGCATGCTGCTCAGCCGTCTGGCCTGCCTGACGTGCCGATCCCTTGGGATGCCCGCTCGACCCGACGATTGATCCGCTCGAACAAGCCGTGCGCCCTGAGCGATGAGCAGTTGATCTCGGCGCCCGGCGAAGCATGGAACTACAGTGGCTGGGGTTACTCGATGCTGGGCGCCATCATCGTCAAGGTGATTGGCGAGCCGTTCGAGAGCTACATGCACCAGCGCTGGCTGGAAGCGCTGGCATGGCGAATTCCCACTTTGTGATGGACGAGGTCCATCCTGACCTGTATGTGACCGGTACATCTCCGCCGAAGATGGCAGCGCCGCCGCGATGGAGCATTTTGTTGACCCCAGAGATGTTCCGCCGCCGGCCTCTGGTCGAATCAACGACGACATGACCAGGTGGGCCCGGCTCATGCTGAACAAGGGCGAGCTGAACAGCAGGCGTTTGCTGCAACCGAGAGCATCAACGCCATGTGGACATCGGTTGCCAGCACCCCCTGGATGGATGCTCTCGGCCCTGGTATGGACCGTATGTTGGAGAGTATGGGCTGGGGATGGTACGTTGGTGAAAGGCTGGCTTTCGGCTAGCCGGCCATGCGGGCGTAGACGACGGCGTCAATACCCATCCAGTTGCGCCCGATGACGAACTGCCGTAATCGCCATGGACAACTGGCTCAAACCGGACCCGGAGTGGTATCCAGCAGGATTTGCGGCCTTCGACGTGATGGACTTGCTGTTGGCATCAAACCGGAATAGACGCCGGTCAGCGGCTGCGGCCAACCCGTCTTACCTGATTGCGCTGGTCTTTCGCCAGGTCTGGTGGGCGCAGCTGCAGAACCTGGCCTCCACTACGCTGATCTGTGGCAGCAGGCGCTTATACCATATGGTTACTATACCAAATGGTATATTTCATGGCTGAACCCAAAGGTTTCATTTGGCCGAACCCAAAGGTTTCATTTGGCCGAACCCAAAGGTTTCATTTGGCCGAACCCAAAGGTTTCATTTGGCCGAACCCCAAGTTTTCATTTGGCCGAACCCAAATGTTTCATTTGGCCGAACTCTGCGACGCGGCGGCTACACCTACATCTCCCCTTCGACGATGATGTGCAACTGTAGCGCGGTTCGACCCTATCGGTTTCGTGGCCGACCTGCCCGAAAAAGTGATCCTGGATGAGGTTCAGCGTGTACCGGAATTGTTCCTGGCTCTCAAGGCGGCGGTGGACCGTCAGCGCACGGCAGGTCGTTTCATCCTGACCGGTTCGGCCAATGTGCTCCTGGTGCCAAACTGGCAGACTCGCTGGCCGGGCGCATCGAGATTCTACGATTACATCCGCTGGCTCAATGCGAGATCGCCGGTAGCCCTCCGCCTTTCTCGATCGCCTCTTCAATTCAGGAATTCAAGAACCGGCGCTATGACCGTTTGGGCGCTGAACTCGCCGAACGTATCGTGGCTTAGGGTTACCCAGCGGCGCTGACTCGCACAACGCAACGACGGCGGATGGTCTGGTACCGCGATTATGTTGAAACGCTCGTCCAGCGAGATATCCGTGACCTGGCGCATCAACTCGCTCGATACGCTCCCGCGCCTGCTGCAACTGGGCGCAGGTCAGACAGCTCATCTGATGAACATCGCTGAGATGGCGGGGTCGTTCCAGTTGAGCCGCCCAACCATCCGCGATTACGTGACGCTCCTGGAGCGCGTTTTCCTGCTGGAACATCTGCCGCCCTGGCATACCAGCCAACTGAGCCGCCTGATTAAAACCCCGAAACTACACATGGGCGACACGGGAGTGGCCGCAGCTTTGCTCGGATTGGATGGCCCTGCGTTGCTGAAGAACAGGGCCTTGTTCGGTCAATTGCTGGAGACGTTCGTCTTTCAGGAGTTGCGACGGCAGGCGAGCTGGCACGAGACCGCCCTGTCTTTCTACCACTTTCGCGATAACGACGGCGCCGAGGTAGACCTTGTCCTGGAACAAGGTGTACGCGCCGTTGCCGGGATCGAAGTCAAGGCGGCTGCCACCGTGACAGAGACAGATTTTCGTGGTCTGAGGAAGCTGCAAGCGGATGCGGGTGAACGTTTTGTCGTCGGGGTCGTCCTGTACGATGGAGAAGCCAGTGTGGGTTTTGGGCCTGGCTTGTTCGCAGTGCCGATTAGCGCTGTGGGAAACGATCGCCCCCGGCGAAGTGAGGCCGATCAGAGCCGCAAACGTTCGATCTTGCGTTCCCAGGCTATCTGACGTATAATCAAGCTATCCCAAGTTTTCGATCTCTATCCTTTGGGGGCGGCATCCTATGCCTGTTGCTCTCACCACGCGCCGGCGCAGCCGGCGATTCGACCGTTCTTCTCGGCACCACAACACAGCAGCGTTTTCCTGGCCGTTATGCAAAATTCGCATAACGGCCTTTTGTTTCTTCTGAACCCGGTTAGGCGCAGCTACGATGATCGTAGTTGCTGAATCTCTGTCAGTACCAACAAGGAGGTGGGTATGAGTTTGATGGGTTACACAAACCGTGTAGCATGGGTGGACCTGACCGCCGGCCAGGTGGATTATCGGCCGATCGCTGAAGAAGATGCGCTCAAGTACATCGGTGCGCGTGGTCTCGGTGTCAAGTATGTCTTCGACAACGGTCCGCAGGTGGACGCCTTGTCCCCGGACAATATCCTGTGCTTCATGAATGGCCCGCTGACCGGCACCGACGCCAACATGAGCGGGCGCATGGCTATCGTCACCAAGTCACCGCTGACCGGCACCGTCACCGATTCGCATCATGGCGGCTGGTCGGCTGCGCCTCAAGTGGGCCGGTTTCGATGGCCTGGTCTTCAAGGGCATGGCGGCCACCCCGGTCTACGCCTATATCGAAAACGGTGAGGTGACGCTGCACGATGCCAGCGACCTGTGGGGCAAGGGTGTGCATGAGACGGTCAAGATCATGCAGGAGCGCTATGGCGAGCCTAAGACCCTGAGCGTGATTGCCATCGGCCCGGCCGGCGAGAACCTGGTCAGGTTTGGCTGCTGGATCAATGAGAATGACCGCGCCTCCGGCCGCGGCGGCACCGGCTGCGTGGGCGGCAGCAAACACCTGAAGGCCGTTGTCATTCGCGGCAAGTACCAGGATCGGCCGCGCCCCGCGGACAAAGAGGCCTGGAAGGGCGCCCATGACCGCGCCCTGGCCACGATCATGGACGAGAAGAATGTCACCAGCCCGCGCAAGGGTGGCCTCTCGGTTTATGGCACCAACGTGCTGATGAACATCAGCAACACGATGGGCGCGTTGCCGGCGTTCAACAGCAAGGTGACCTCCTTTGGCGAAAATGGCGAGTTGATCAGCGGCGAGTGGGTCAAGGAGCACATCCTGGTGAATGACCCCACCTGCCATGCTTGCCCGGTGGCCTGCAAGAAGGAAGTGGAAATCACCAGCGGCCCCTGGCTGGGGTTGCACATGGAGAGCCTGGAGTACGAACCGGCCTGGTCCATGGGCGCCAACTGCGGCAATAACGACGCGGCCGGCGTGGCCAAGATGATTGACCTGTGCAACGACTACGGCATGGACGCCATCGAATCGGGGCATCCGCTTTCTGTTTACATGGAAGCCTCCGAGCGCGGTTACACCAATGGGGATGGCCGACTGGCCTGGGGCGACGTGGCCGGCATGGCGGAATGGGCACGCAAGATCGCCTTCCGCGAAGGCCTCGGCAGCGTCATGGCGGATGGCGCCAACGCCATCGCGGCCTACTTCGGCCATGACGAGCTGGCGATGACCTGCAAGGGCCAGGGCATCCCGGCCTACGATCCGCGGCCTCAAGGGCATGGGCATTGGCTATGCCACCAGCAACCGCGGCGCCTGCCACCTGCGTGGCTACACGCCGGCCGTGGAGTTGGGCCTGATTCCGTGGAAGATGGACCCGCTGGCCTGGGAAGGCAAGGGCGACATGCTGCGCATTCTGCAAGACCTGTTTGCCTTCACCGACAGCCTGGATCTGTGCAAGTTCTCGTCTTTTGCCGAAGGCGCCGAGGAGTATGCGGCGCAATACAGCACCTTCACGGGCCGGCCGTTTACCGCGGACGACGTGCTCAAGACAGGCGAGCGCATCTACAACCTGGAGCGCTACTACAACAACCTGAACGGTTTCCGCGAGGGCAGCGATGCCCTGCCGACGCGCTTCACGCATGAAGCGTCCACCATGCCTGGCTCCGAGGGCCATGTCTGCGAGCTGGACCTGATGCTGGTGGAATACTACAAGATGCGCGGCTGGGTCAACGGCGTCGTGCCTGAGGCCAAGCTGAAGGAACTGGAAATTCTGTAAGACCTCTGCCGACTGTCGGCAGCGAACGGGGAAACAAACGGGGGCATGTTAGCCGACACGGCTGACGTGCCCCCGTTGCGTTTGGCGTTGTGACGATCTTTCTTTTCCTGGGCAAGCCGATTATAATACTCATGACCACACGTCAGTAGCCGCACCCCACTCCAGCGCCGGATCCTTGGTTTCCCGGATCATAGGGGTGTCGGCAATTGCATGATTTTCCATTTTTGCACAGCACAATTGATGTCACGATAGAGGGAGGAAATGATGCGACGTTATCTGATGATAGTTGTGTTCTTGATGATCAGCTTGGTCGCTCTCACGCTCACGCTACCGGTCAAGGCGCAAGAAGACGCGCCTGCGTCTCCTGCTCCAACGATTGCTTCTGGGGACGAAACCGCCGGTTATCATTGGGTTGCCACGTGGGGCGACGCAGCGCCCGTTGGTGTGTTTTATTTTCCAGAGGCTATTGCCGCTGATGGGGATGGAAATGTCTACGTGGCCGACACGGGTAGTCATCGCATTCAGGTGTTTACATCCAACGGTACTTTTGTACGCACGTTTGGCCGCCTGGGCAGTGGAAATGGCGAATTCTATGGCCCAGCCGGAATCGCCGTCCTTGGTGACCGGGTCTATGTGGCGGATTATCATAACAGTCGCGGCCAGGTATTTACCCGATCAGGTGCTTTTGTGCGTAGTGTGGGGCATCCGGGCGGATTCGACGATGACTCACTGTTTGAACCTTCAAGCATCGGAGTCTCGTGCCGGGCAGACTTACCTTTTCGATTTGCGACGCGGGCGCGTGACGCGCTTCAGTGCGACCGGCCTCTTAGAAGCGTACCATCAACTGGATTACCCCGGCGACCTGGCGCTGGCTGTGGGAGCGGCTGGTGAGTTCTACTACCCATACGCTTTTGGTGGGGTGAATCGGGTCGCCCTGGATGGCACGCTTACCAGAATCGGTAGTGAAACGGGACAGCCAGGTTACATCGAGAACGCAGGAGACCTGACCTGCGCGCCGGATGGCAGCCTCTGGGTGCATAATCTGAAAACGGAGCATGTCTTTCACTACAGCGCGACGGGCGCCTTCCTGAACAGTTTTCCCGTGACAGGCTGGATGCTCGGCATAGCGGCTACGGCAAATCGCGTGTATGTTCTGACATCGGCCCCACAAGTGGTGGTTTACAACTGGGTGGGCCAGCAGTTGGATGCCTGGGGGAGCGGAACTTCCCTGATGTTTTATCACCCTGATCGGCTGGCGGCCGCGCCTGATGGAACCTTTTACGTGTTGGAGCGCTTTGTGGGACGTATCCGCCATCTGGATGGCGCTGGCAACATCCTGGGAACTCTCACGCCCGTGGGAGGTCAGGGGAACCTGGTTTACCCTAAGGATATTGCGGTTGATGGCTGGGGGCGACTATATGTGTTGGAGGAGGGATACAATGAACGCATCAAGCGCTTTGTAGATGGTCGCTTCGATGCGACGTTCAGCATGCCTATCGAAAATAACTATGTACAGTCCAGCGTCAACGCCATTGCGATTTCTGGTGATTTTCTGTTTTATGTGAAAACAATTGGCCTGACTACGCAGACCAGCCTGAATGGCGTCTACCTCAACGATTGGCTGACCGGGTCTTCGTCGGCGTCGTTCATAGACATCGAGCTGACCTCCACGGGGCAGATGTTTCGCCTAGACCGCTATTATCCACCAGTCATTCGGGGAACGACCTTCCGCGGTCTGGCGACGACGGCGTGGGGCAGTCATGCGGACACCGCGCTCGCGCCAGGCAATTTCGTCTATCCATCTGGGCTGGCCCCCGACCAACGCGGACGCCTCTTCGTGCTAGATACCGATAATCGCGAGCGGGCGCCCTATCAGAGCCCCCTCTACGGTAGCCGTGTGCAGGCCTTCAGCGAAAGCGGCCAGTATGTGTTTACGTTTGGCAGTTTCGGCAGCGGCCAGGGCCAGTTGGCCAGCGCGCAGGCGCTGATCGCGTTGAGCGACGGCCGCGTCGTCGTGGCCGATACCGGGAACAACCGGCTGCAGGTCTTTGCGCCCGATGATCCGCTGCCGCCGCGGGTGCCGCTGCCTGCGCCAATAACCTGGCCGGCGCCGCTGCCGCCGCTGCCCATGACATGGCAAGACCAGGGACCGGTGGGAAGCAGCGCACCCACCGAGATCACGGTGCCGCTCGTAGGCAGTCCCCAGAACGCCGTCACCGTCAGGTACGGCGGGGAACAATCGGCCCGCTCCTCGGATGGCGTTCATTGGAGCCGCCAGCCTTTCAACCTGCCGGTTAAGCGCTTCCACGGATCGCTGGTGTACGCAGGTGCTTCGACGCTGGTGGTCAGTGGAGATTGGGACGATACCGCCTATCGCAGCACCGACGGGGGGCAAACCTGGACACGCCTGGGAGATGCCATCGCGTTTGGTCCGAAGTCAATCGTCGCCTCGCCAACCTTTGACGACGATGGCATCCTGTTCGCAGCGGCGTATCGCTCGGGGTTCTGGCGCTCGACCGATCGAGGCGACACCTGGGGACTGCGCGACCTGGCGGGTCGGCGTATTGACAGGCTCAAGGTGGCATCGAATGCCCAGGGCGCACGGGTATTGCTGATCGTGGATTATGAAAATCAGATCCTGCGCTCAACTGATGACGGGCTTTCGTGGCAACCAACAGGCCTGCGAGACAGGTCATGGCCCGCGTTCTCACCAACCTTTGCCCAGGATCAGACCGCCTTCGCATTGTCATCTTACCTCCCTGAACTCAGCCGCAGTACCGATAGCGGTATCACCTGGCACCCTGTAGCGGCTCATAATCTCCAAAATGACCATGACTCGTGGCGCGGACTTGTCTTGTCACCTTTCTACGCGACCGATCATACGCTTGCCATCTGGACATCAAGACAGGGGTACCTTTCGACCGATGGGGGAGAAAACTGGGCGCTGCTTGGGCCCATGTCCAACGATCATAGACTGATATTCATCGCTTTTGCGCCAGACTACGCGATAAGCCGGCGTATGTGGTGGAGCCAGGCTGGGCGGGGAGATGGTTTCATGATGACTACGGATGGCGGCGCCACCTGGCAGGTTCCCCAGGATGGTCTGCCCGGCACGGCCGTGACCGATCTGCTTGGCGAGGCGAACACTCCCTGGGCTGCCACACCCGACGGTCTCCTGGTCAAGAGCAGGACTGACCGTGACTGGACATGGCTGCCTGGAGTTGGCGCGCAGTTGATATTCTACCACCGGGCGCTCGCACAATCGTCCACCTTTGGGCTGGATGGCACGGCGCTTGTAAGCGATCAACTGACGACCGATGGCGGGCAGACCTGGCGGCCGATTCCTGCCGAGCTAGGGCTGGAGCCCGATTCCAGCTCGGCGGCTGCCTTTGCACCTGATTTTATCCACAGCCGCCTTGCTCTCGTCGCCTGGAAGTCCTCTGACAGCGCTTGGGGTGGCGCCAAGGCAGTGGTGTCCGTGGACGGTGCTGTTACCTGGCAAATCAAACTATTACCTGCACTATCGCCGTATCCCAGGGTCGCCTTGATCGTGAATCGGGGCGCACAGGCACACCGCTTCTTCGTTGGCGGCGACGGCGGGCTGGTCTTCTCCGATGACCACGGGCAAACCTGGACCCTGACCGGTGCGCCGGTGAGAATACAGAGTGTGGTTGGCCTGGTTACCATGAATGAGGAGGGTGCAACCATACTCTACGCGGCCACAAAACCACGCGGTGTCTGGCGTAGCACTGACCTGGGCGTTACCTGGAGCGAGTTCAACCGACGCCTGCCTAACGGACACGCATGTGCCCTGGATGCAGATCGGGATTTGTTGGTTGTAGGTTTGTGTGATGGCGGTGTGTATGTTTGGCGTGCAGCCCCGCCCGGGTGGGAACCCCTGGGTGCTCCCCTGCCCGGCGGCGTCGCGTCACTGCTGGTACAACGCGGTCTGGCTAGCGGCACCTTGTGGGCTGCAACAGCCGGGGGCATCTATAAGACCAACCTATTTGGCCTGCCGTCATTCGAGACGCGCTGGTTTCCCTTGATTCCATGAGTAACATTCGGCGCCATTGATCGAAGCTCCGTACGCGCCAAGGGTTGCGCGACACCCTGGTGCGTACGGAGCAGTTGTGGTCCGAATCAGTCCCTGCTGGTTTGCCCTGGAACTTGCGCTATCAGACCGCATCCACAACTTGTTTGGATTAGCCCCCCGCACGGATGAGTTTGCGGTCGAGGCGCGCCTTGAGTTCTGGCATGATGTCAGCCTGGCCGGTCACTTCCATGCGTATCTCGCCGATGCGCAGCGATCCGATCTGGAAGTCGGCCAGTTGACTCAGATGTACTTCCCAGCCTGGTCCGATGACGTGCTGCTCTGATTGCGCGGCGCCGCCCAATTCCACCAGGTATTCGCGCACCAGCCACAGGGGGATGCCGCGCAAGTCGCGTGTTTCTGTCACCATGCGCCACCGCCTACGGCCGGGAAGACATTCAGCACATCGCTGAGCGACAAGGGCGTGTCCATGCCCAACGGCAGGAAATGGGTGTCGCGGCCGTTGACGAAGACATGCACATGCAGATAGAGATTGCCATCTGCGTCCAGCAGCTCCGGTCGCATGGCCGGGAAACGGGTCACGATGGCGTCCACCAGGCTGCGGATAGTCGCACCCTCCGGCAGGTCAAAATCCACGGTCTTGCTGCCGGCCATCGGGCGCAGGGGTGGCGAAAAATGCACTTTCATTATAGACGTCCTCCGTTCTGCTTCAAATCACGCCGGTCTGACGCAGCCAGGCTTCCGTACGCCGCATCCCTTCGGCCACATCAATCGTGGGTGCATAGCCCAGTTCGCGCTGCGCCTTCGTGATGGCGAAGCGGCTGCTGTTTTGCAGATAGTGCAGCGACCAGCGCCCGGTCGCCTGCCGACCCAGCAGTCGCCGCGCCCAACGGCCCGGCGGCGAGATCACCAGCTTCCCCGCCCATGCCGGCACACTGGGCAGGCGGGAAATCCCCATCATGCGGGCGTAATAGCCGTAGAACTCATGAAAAGGAATGGCCTGGCCGTCGCACAGGTTGTAAGTCTGACCGGCCGCGGCGGCCGCGGTCAGCGCCTGCAGCGTGCCCTGCACCACGTTGTCAATGTAGCCCAGGTTGACCAGCCCGCGGCCGCCGGCCAGCAGGCGCAGGCGCCCGCTCTTGATCTGCTCCACCGGGCCGACTGTCCAGGCTGCGCCGCGCGGGCCGTAGGTGCTGGCCGGCCGCACGATGACGGTGTCCAGGCCGGCCGCGGCCAGGCGTCGCACCACGGCTTCGGCGCGAATTTTGCTATCCGGATAAGCCTGCCCTACCAGGGGCGTGGCCGCGGTTTCGTCAATGAGCGGGCTGGCGTTGACCCCATAAACCGCCACACTGCTGAAGTGAATCACACGGGCCACGCCGGCTGTCAGCGCTGCTTGCAGCACCGCTTCGGCGCCGGTTACATTGACCGCCTCGCCCAGCGCCGGATCGTCGGGGACGCCGGTCCAGGCCGCGGTGTGAATCACGGCCGCGCAGCCATCAACGGCCCGCGCCAGCACGGCCGGTTCGTCCAGGCCGCCTTCGATCAGGCTGATGCCCTGGTCGGCCAGCCAGGTCGCGCGTGGCAGCGAGCGCACCAAGCCGCGTACCTGCGCGCCGGCCTGCTGCAAATGCTCGCACAGGTGCCCGCCGATGAAGCCGTTGGCGCCGGTGACCAGGATCGCAGCGCCGGGCAAGGTGATGGCGCTCATGACCCGCGCCTCCCGGCCTGCCCCAACCCCAGGCTGACCGCTTGCATCACAGGCGTTGCCGGTTGGCGCGCGCCCGAAATGGCATTCAGGCAGGCGAACATTTCGCCGTTCACTGTGATTTGTCGTTCGATCTGGTCCATGCTGCCCTTGCGTGCGTGAGATGATTGCCGTAAGCCGGGCGATTATATCATTCAGACCCCGATACGTCCAGCGCCGCCAACTTTGTCCAGGAATTCCAAATGTGGTCGCTGAAGACATCTGGAATGAAGGCTTTAGCCGGTTATTGGGCACTTGAGAACCCTGTGGCAAGACCGGCTGAAGCCTCGATTCCGGGACCATTTGGATTTGCTGGATTGTCGTCTGGCGTGAATGATGTTATCATTCGATCATGACAACGACATCTACTGCGCCCAGACGCCAGTCCACACCGCCGCTGCCCCGCCATGCATCCCTACGTGGGCGGATACCGCCTCGCCGGCGCCCCAGCATCGTGCTTTTCTTTGGTCTCTGCCTGGGATTGAGCGCCCTGCTGCTGCTGACCGCCATCACCGCGGTGCAGTTGCGCTTTGCCAACCGCGTCTTTGCCGGGGTGCGTGTGGCCGGCGTGGATCTGAGCGAACTGACGCGTGAGCAGGCCGCGGCGCGGCTGCAGGAACAGTTGACGCCTTTTCAGGGGCCGACCATCCTCTTGCGCTACGCGGGACAGGCCTGGCCGCTTGCCAGCGCCGACCTGGGCCTGCAGGTGGATGCACAGGCCACGGCTCAGCGCGCCTATGAACTGGGGCGCCAGGCCAACCCGCTGGATTCACTGGCCGCACAGTGGCGGCTTGCACGCGCAGGCGCCAACCTGGCCCCGGCGTTGACCGTTGGCGAGGTGCAGGCGGCCGATCTTCTCCAGCGCGTGGCCCAGTCCATTGATCGGCCGGCGCGCGACGCGACGGTGACGATCCACGGGCTGCAGGTGGTGACGACCGTTGCCCAGGCGGGGCGCGATACCGATCTGCAGGCCACATGGGCCGCGGTGCAGGCGCAGTTGGCGCAAGGCGAATCGGGTACGGTGGACGTGGTGGTGCATGAACTTCCGCCGCTCGTACATGATGTCGAGGCGGTGGCGGATCAAGCGCGGCGCCTGCTGCGCACGCCGCTGCTTCTGGCCTACGCCGGCGACGCGGCCCAGGATGAAGCGCCGCTGCAATTTGCGCTCGATCCGGTGCAGTTGGCCGGCTGGCTGCACATCATCCCTCAACCTTCGGCGTCCGGCGGCATCAGCCTGACGCTGCAGGTGGATGAAGCCGCCGTGCGCGCTTACGCCCAATCCCTGGCCGCCAGCCTGGCGCGGGCGACCATTGACGCACGCCTCCATTTTGATCCGATTGATCCAACCGCCGGGCGCTTGAGCGTCTTGTCCCCCAGCCAACCCGGCCGTGTGTTGGACGTGGCTGAAACGGTGACGCGCACGCTGGCCGCGCTCAGCACGGGCCGCGCTCAGATTGATCTCCCTTTGCAGGTGGTCAAGCCGGCCGTGGATATGCGTGACCTGGATCGAATGGGCATTCGTGAACTGATCGCCAGCGGCGCCACCACATTCAAAGGCTCCAGCGCCGCCCGTGTTGCCAACATCGCGCAAGGCGCCCGGCAGTTCGAGGGGGTCGTCGTGCCGCCCAACGGCATCTTCTCCTTCAATCGCATCGTGGGCGATGTGTCGGCCGCCAATGGCTACGAGGATGCGCTGGTCATCTGGGGCGACCGCACCGCGGTCGGCATCGGCGGCGGCATCTGCCAGGTTTCCACCACGGTCTTCCGGGCCGCATTCTGGGGCGGCATGCCCATCGTCGAGCGTTGGGCGCATGGGTACGTGGTCGGTTGGTATGGCGAGCCAGGCATGGATGCGACTATCTTCACGCCGAGCGTAGATTTCCGTTTTCGTAACGACACCGGCGCCTACGTGTTAATCCAACCGGAGCTGGATTTGACGCAGGGACGGCTGACCTTCAACTTCTACGGCACCAAACCCAACCGCACGGTGGAACGGATTGGGCCTGAGACCAGCAACGTGCGCAAACCTGAGCCGCCGCTCTACCAGGTTGATCCGTCGCTGGCGCCTGGCGTCAAAAAACAGGTGGATTGGGCCGTGGACGGACGCGACGTGGTGGTGACGCGCGTCATCAAACAGGGCGAGCAGGTGCTGCGGCAGGACAAGTTCGTGAGCAAATATCAGCCCTGGCGCGCTGTGTACCTGGTCGGCCCAACGCCAGATGCGGGCGGTTGATGATCCCAGCATGACCCGACCACGGGCGGGCGCAAGACCCGCCCCCACCACAGTGACCGCTGCCGGCGGGAGGGCGTCTTGACGATGCAGTTCATTCGTATGCATGTGTGGATTCGTGGCGTGGTGCAGGGCGTCTTTTTTCGCCAGTCCACGCGGCGACAGGCGCAGGCGGCCGGCGTCACCGGCTGGGTGCGCAACTGCGCTGACGGTGCAGTCGAGGCCGTGTTCGAGGGCGAGGCTGCCGCGGTTGCCTCTGTGGTGTCCTGGTGTCATCATGGCCCGGCCGCCGCAGTGGTCAGCCAGGTTGACGTGGCACGTGAACCGTATACGGGCGAATTTAGCCTGTTCAAGATCAGCGGCTGGTAGACTTTCAGTTCTGAATTGTCAGATTTGACTGTTGACGTTGGACAAGCCGTATGTTATACTGCTTGTAGATTTACGCAACGTTAGATGGGAGGTGCCTATTGAAGGCATTGGCTGTTCGCGGGGACACAGCCGCCACCAATGGAACAGAGGCTCAGGCCACGACGCTCGAAGTCGGGCAGGCGCTGGCTCAGTTACAGGGGTTGGCACAATCCCGTGGCTACTTGCTGTTCGATGATATTTTGGCTATCTGGCCACAGGCGGAAGACCAGATCGAAGCCCTGGAAGATTTATTCGCGCGCCTGCAAGAACTGGGTATCGAAATCTACCCCGATGCAGGAGCGGCCCAGGCCGAAATTGGCCCGCCGCCGGACGAGGTCAGCGTTGAGGAGATTGACCCCATCCAGTTGCTGGCGGTGGGCATTGATCTCGATCTCAGCGAGATGCCGACCGATGATCCGCTGACGCTCTACCTGCGCGAGATGGGGCGAGTGCCCTTGCTCACGCCCGAACATGAGATGGCCCTGGCCAAGCAACTGGCCGAAGGACGCCTGGCGCGCCGCCGTCTGCGTAACGGGGGGCCGCCGGAGACCGATCGCCTGCTCGAACTCTCGCGCCAGGGTGAGGCTGCGCGCGAGCATTTGATTCGCGCCAATACGCGGCTGGTCGTCAGTGTGGCTAAGCGCTACATGGGCCAGGGCGTGCCCTTTGCCGATTTGATCCAGGAGGGCAACCTGGGCCTGATGCGCGCGGTGGACAAATTCGAGCCGGAGCGCGGCCACAAGCTCAGCACCTACGCCACCTGGTGGATCCGACAGGCCATCACCCGTGCGCTGGCCGACCAGGGCCGCACCATTCGCCTACCGGTACACATGGGCGACCGCATCCGCCAGTTGTACCGCACGGCACGTCAGCTTGAGCAAAAACTTGGCCGCCCGGCGCAGCCCGAAGAGATCGCCGAGTCCATGGGGCTGGACTCGCTGCAGGTACGCTGGATGCTGCGCATCTCACGCCACCCGGTGTCGCTGGAACAGCCGGTGGGCGAAGAGGAAGAGAGCACGCTGGGCAACTTCATCGAGGATGAAGACTCACCCTCGCCGCCCGATGTGGCGGGCAACAGCCTGCTGCGTGAGAAATTAGAGGAACTGCTGGAAACCCTGACGCCGCGTGAGGCGCGCATCTTGCGTCTGCGCTACGGCCTGGACAACGGTCGCACCTATACGTTGGAAGAAGTGGGCAACAAGTTTGGCCTCACGCGTGAGCGCATCCGCCAGATCGAGGCCGAAGCCCTCAATCGCCTGCGCCACCCCAGCCGGGCGCGCCAGTTGCGTGACTATCTCTGAGAACTTGCGGAAACTGCTCAGCCATCCATCCGGCCCACCAAGGATTCAACCGGCGGGCGCGAGGTCGCGAGATTTAGGGTTTCCTCGGCGCTCTCGGCATCTTCGCGGTTGATTTTCGTACAGGCGGCAAGGATTCAACAGGTCGTGAAGATTTGAGATTTTTCTTGGCGCCCCTGGCTTCCCCCTCTCTCCCTTTTGCCCCCACCCCCCCCCCCTTTTGTGCCCGCGAATTCGTGGCTGCTGTCGTCTGTCCTGTGAAAGAATCAGGACGCCAGCCAGCGCAGAATGGCTTCCTGACCCTGTGGCGAACCGAAGTAGCCGAAGTGATTACAGGTCATCTCCACGACGCGCAGCGCCGGGTAATCGCCCCCGCGCACCCCGCGCGCGCTCTTGACCCCGACTGCCAGGTCGTTTTGTCCCTGGAAGAGCACGTCCAACCCCAAATCCACCACATCGCCCAATGTCTTGAGCGCAATTTGCTTCCATGTGGCATTGGGTGAAACGGGCCGCTCCTCATTGCGGCCGGCCAGCACCAGGTAGGGCACATGGTCCGGCTGCGTCAGCCCGTTGATTTCGCTCAGCAGGGGCGAATCTGGCTCCATGTCCCCCGTGGAGATGGCCCGCTGCAGCGCCTGCTTCAGGAACCAACTGCCGATGAGTGCGGGAACGGTGGGCGCCGCACTGTTGAGCAGCACGCTGCCCAGCCAGGTGATGGCCTGCTTGCCGTACTTGACCAGCGGCGTGCCGGCGTTGGGCGGCCCCGCCATCACCAGGCGATCCACAAACGCCGCGCCGCCCCATTTTTCGATCATGGTGCGCGACACCAGTGAGCCGAGGCTGTGGACATACAGATCGAGCTGGCGCCCATCCTCCGGCCGGAACCCTGCTTTGACCAGCGCCTGCTGCAGGGTCTTGGCGTTGTCGGAGACCGAGGTGTTGAACGTCTCGTAATCGAACGTGATGATGCGATAGTCCAGCCCCTCCGAATTCAGCCACTGCGCCGGGCCTTGCACCATCCAACGTGAGTCTGAGGTGAAGCCGTGGACAAAGAGGGCCACCTTAGAGACCCCTTCCAGATCGCCATCCTTGATCGGCGTGTACTCTACCTCACCGGCCGCGTTGACCTGCGCGTGGCGCAGGCCGATGTCGGGAATCTCCTGGCCGCTGATCTTGTACAGATAGAGGCGAAGGGTGCGCCCCACCCCGCGCGTCGTGGGACTTGGGGGCAGCCAGTCAATCTGCAGCGACTGCATCGGCAGGCCAACGCCGCGAGTGCCGGCGCGCACGCCCACTAGGCCAGGCATGTCCTCCATCGCGTCAGGGGTCGCGCCCATCTGACCGACCGGATAGTAAGCCATACCGTCGGTGGCGATGGCGATGATGGCTTGCGTTCCCTCCTCGACCGGCACATCGAAGCTCAGCGCGCCGTCCTGCGCGGCCAGGTCCACATAGGCTGCACCCTGCGCTGCGCCGGCGCTGCGCCGTGCTGCGCCTGGCGGGGGCGCGAAACGGTACGGCTCGATGCCCGGAAAATCGGCCAGCAGGTTGGGCGGCGGCAAGGCGGTTTCGCCCGCGCCGAGGCCCGGCCGCCATTCGCCGGGGTTCAGCGTGGCGCTGACATCGGGAGCCTTGCGCAGGATCACGCCGGTGCCCTTGAGCAGCGCACTGCTGAAGCCAGGCGCCAGGGTGGTGGCCGGCAGCCCGGCCGCGCCCTCACGCCGCACCGTCAGACCGACCGTCACGGTAGCCCAATCATCGGCCCCCTGCGCATAGACGGACGTCGCCGACTTGCTGCCGGGCTTCACTGCCGCTTGCCAGAGCAAGCGCTGCAAGGGAGACGCGTGGTCGAGATCCGGATCACGGCTTGCGGCCTGCGTCAACACGGAGAAGTCGGTGGGCTGGCTGGTGACGAAGAACTTGAAGAAGTCGGTGGCTTCGTTGGCGACATAGGGCAGTTCGGTCATGAGACTGCCCTCGTCGAACGGGAGTGCATGACTCTTGCCGGGCGCCAGCGGCGGGAAGTCGTTTTCAAGTACTGGATAGAGTTTGTGAATCCGCCAATCGGCGCTCAGGGCCAGCACGGTGACATAAACCGTCGTCGCGCCACGGTTGGTGAAGCGCATCAAGTACGGCTCGCGCTCCCTGACCACCAGTTGCCCGCCCTGCTGCGGCGCCAGCGTCTGACCGCTGTTGGCGCCGGCCGCCGCCTGGCGTTCGAAGCGGATCTCCAGGGCATTGACCAGGCCGGAGTTGGGGTTTTCGATGTGCAGGACGTTCTGGAAACGGGCGACCGCCTCCAGACGAGATTGGACGTCGCTTTCAAGGTTGGGCGCTTGCGCCGGGACCGGCTGCATCATCAGGCGGCCGTCAGGGAAGATCAGGCTGATGGCCTGTGCCTGCACCAGGACTTGCGCATCGGCCCCTTCACCTTCATCGGTGATGCGCAGACGACCGGAAGCGGGCAGCGCGTCCTGCAGCCCGGCCAACACCGCTTCCTGGCCGGCCTCGGCCGTCAGCGCCACACGCAGGCGTTGATCGCCCGAATTGCGCACCAGTTCCACGCTGCGCGCACGCAGGGGCACGCTATTTGGGTCTACATCATCTGGCAACCGCGCCTGGCTGCTGATGCCGCCTACCTGGACGATCGTGGCGGTGGTCAGGCGGTTGCTGTCCTTGTCGAAACGCCGTGTACGTGGTCGAAACAGGGCGATCTGCGATCCCGTTCTCATGCCGTGGGCAGCTCCCGCGCCAATCTCGACCAGGCGGTTGGCGGCATCCACCCGATTGACGTAGAAGAAGGGCTGCTGACCGGAGAATTCACGCGCGAAGAGCGGCCGATCCAGTGCGCCTTCGATCTGCGGATTCTGGCGGTAGCGCGAGGAAACCTCGGCCGTCACCGACTCGAAGACATCGCGGAACGTGGCGTCGGCCGCGGCGGACTGCATGGACTGCATCAGGAAATAGGTCAGCGCGCCGTAGCGCCCGCCCTCAGGCGCGCGGTGTTCGTTGGACTCTTCATTGTCGCGGCAGCCGGCCATGAACACCAGGCGCTCGTTGGGCGGAAACCAACCGCTTGGGCCGTGTTCAACCACGTCCACGCTGCGGGCGCCGGCCGCGGCGGGCGGCGGGTCGCGCGGATCAGGGTCCGCGCGCCGCGTGGGCACCGTCGGCGCGCCCACCTGGCGTGTGGCGCTGGCCGAGTGGCAGCAGTCGAACAGGAGCACCACGTTGTCGGTTTTTGCCAGCAGCGCATCCACCCACTCCTTGATCTCATCGTCGGTGATGTCGAACACCTGGCGGCCCGGATCGCGGGTGTCGTGGGGCAGGATGGTCTCATCCATGCCATCCTCTTCGTCGCCATGCACATCGCGCATCTGCGAGCCATGGCCGCTGTACTGAATGAAGACGGTATCGCCGGCCTGCGTCTGTTCGGTCAAGCCATGCCAGGCGGCCGTGATGGCCTGGCGGGTGGCCTGCTCGTTGATGAGCAAAACGGCGTTGCGTTCTTCGAAGCCGAAGCGGCTGGTCAGCAGTTGACGCATCGCGCGAATGTCATTTTCGCAGCCTGCCAGATTGGGCAGAAACGGCCCGGCATGGCGATACTTGTCAACCGCAATATGCAAGGATCGGCGCACGCCGCCCGTGGTCGTGATGCTCGATGGAGCCATGATTACCTCCTGGAGAAATAGAGCCTGACGTATGGTCCACATAACCGTGAGCGCGCCGGGCACTGGAGACCGCCCGGCCAGCGTAGCATACAGGCAAGCAGAAACTTTGTCAACTGACAGCTTGACAAAAACAGGCCTGGCAGGTATACTCTGCCCTGACTTGGGGCTGTAGCTCAGTTGGGAGAGCGCATCAATCGCACTGATGAGGTCAGGGGTTCGAATCCCCTTAGCTCCACTGTTCGGAATCATCGGTTTTGTAAGTTTCGGGGCTGTAGCTCAGTTGGGAGAGCACTACGCTGGCAGTGTAGGTGTCAGGGGTTCGAGTCCCCTCAGCTCCACCTCATGACCTCTCGCTGTTGCGGGGGGTCTTTTTTTGGGTGCAATCGGGGGCGCCGGAGGCAATCGGGGCTGATTTTGGGGTTTCTCTACCGATGGTTATAATGCAGGCGTTGTGATTGCCGCCCGCCTGTCCCCATTCCTTGTGGAGGTACTGCCATGCTTGCCCATGATGCGCACGTCTCCTGGCGCCGGTTTGGCCCCCAGTTAGGCGCCAGCCTGCTGCTGGCGTTGGGCCTTCTGCTGGGATGGGGGGCGTTGGCCGCAGCCAGCAGTTCACAACCGATTCTGCTATTCAGCCTGCACGTGGAGGCGGGTCAGTTCAGACTGACGGCCATCGAGGGCCGCACCGGTTTCATGCCAGACAATGGCAGCCCGGTGGACACGAATGACCTCTACACGCTGCTTTTGCTTGACGCCAGGGGAAACGCGTTGGCGACGCAGCAGTTTGCCCTGGGCCGGACCGTCTGGGGTGCGCCCTGGGCAGATGAGCCGGAAGCTCCACATCCGGTGGTGATGCCAGCCGTCCTGGAAACAGTTGTGACGGCGCCCGATCTACCCGGCGCCGATGGCATCGAAATCTACGATCTGAACGGCACGTTGTTGCTGCGCGAGACAGGGCTGCATGACCGGGTGCAACGCGCAGGCGAATCCCCTACGACGATCTGGGAAGACATTTCGACCCCTTGCTGTGGCGACAACTGCCTGGACCTGCTCTTCCTGGGCGATGATTACACGACGACCGCCAGCCTGGACATGTTTCGCTCCGATGTGTCCTATATGGCAAACTACTTCCGCCAGGTGGAACCGTACAGCGCGCGCCCGAATGTGATCAACGTGCGCGCGATTGCGAGCACGACCGATCTGGAGTGCAACTACAACTGTTTTGGCACCCCGCGCCTGATCTGCTGTAACGGTAACATCATCTTGCCCCTCGCCAGCCAGGCCCCCTCATGATAAAATTATCGTGTTGGTCAACAATAACGAGTACGGCGGTTCGGGCAGCGTGAACTTTGCCGTCGCCTACCATCGCTTCCCGCAGTACGGACCGCAAGTCGCCATTCATGAGTTCAGCCACAGTTTCGCCCTGCTCGGCGATGAGTACAGTTTTGGCCCCAACAATGGAGGCAATCCCCTGCGTGCAAATTGTGACGACAATGCCAGTTGCCCCCGTTGGAATGGGATGCCCGGCACCAGTTGTATTCCTGGCTGCACCTACAACGAGTGGTACCGGGCGACCAACGACTGTCTGATGCTGCGCATCCGCAGCGAGCCGGCCAGCGGCGTCTTCTGCCCGGTCTGCCGCGCCATTATCGGCGGCTACCTGGCGCCCTTCAGCGACGCCTGGTCGGACACCGACTGCGATGGGGCAACCGATGTGTTGGATATCACCCGCGTGGCTCGCGCCTGGAACGATTTTGTGCAGAATGGCAGCTATGACCCCAACTTCGACGTAGACAACGGCGGCACGGGCGATGGCGACATTGATATCGTTGACGTGTCGCTGGTGTCCGGACATCTGACCCTGTAAAGCTTCATCGTTTAACTCCCGCTGCTTGACTCCCGCTGCTTAGTTCAATCTTGCCAAAGAAAGGAAAAATTTATGGTCTCTTCTTTTACCCGCCGGGCCACCCTGGCCTGGCGCCTGACGCGCGTCGATGAGTTTCTTGCCTTCGTTCTGGTGACGACTTTTTTTGGATTCAATGTCGCCGGCGCTTTTCAGTTCTCGATTCCTCTTGTAGCCACGCTGCTGGGTAACCTGTTGGCTGTGGCGTTTGCCTTCATGATCAACGATGTCGAAGATGCGGATGATGACGCACGCGACGCCAAGAAAGTACATCGTAACCCCATCTCGGCCGGTCATGTGGCGCCGCGGACCGCCTATATTGCCTGTTTTCTGGTGGCTATGGGGTCGGCGGCATTCTATGCCGTGGCCGGCTGGCGTCCTTTCGTGCTGGGCGTTCTGTGTCTCTTGCTCGGCCTGTTGTATTCCTGGCGCGCGGTGCGCCTGAAGGCCATTCCGGGCGCGGACCTGGCTTCGCACGTGCTTCTCCTGGCCGCGCTGCAATTCCTGTGCGCTTATTTCACCTTCGATGTGAGCGGCTGGCGCTGGCTGCTGCCGTGTGGGTTTGTCGTCGCCGTCTCGTTGTACGGCCAGCTTTTCAACCAACTGCGCGATCTCGAATGTGATCGCCAGGCGGGCTTTGTCAACACCGTGGGGCTGGCCGGCGAACGATTTGCCCATATTTTGGTCTACGGCATGATTGTGCTGGCCCTGGCCCTGCTGGTGGCCTGTGTGGCGTTGGGCATCGTGCCGGTGCGGGTGATGGTCGTGGCTTT
This sequence comes from Candidatus Amarolinea dominans, assembly GCF_016704685.1. Lineage (NCBI taxonomy): Bacteria > Bacillati > Chloroflexota > Caldilineae > Caldilineales > Candidatus Amarolineaceae > Candidatus Amarolinea > Candidatus Amarolinea dominans. The sequence goes on along the minus strand of NZ_JADIZS010000025.1, from coordinate 94,634 downwards.
TGTGCTGGCGCCCTTTGTCCTGATCCGCCAATTGCGCCAATCCGACTCGCGCCGATTTCAGGGCGATACCACCGGGCCTTTCCAGGAACCGGCCCTGATCATCGGTGTGGTCACGCTGCTGGCCTGGTGGTTCGGCGGCATGGTGGGCGCCCCTTTAATGTAGAACCAGCCCGCGGCCCGTAGGTCACGTCTCCGGCGTGACGGCGCTGCCCTGGCTGGTCAACCTCTCGCACCGGTTCGGGATTCCCGGCGCAGCGACCATGCCCCGGCCAGCAGCACGGCGAGCAGCGCTATCCCAACCAATGCAAACTTGACGCTGGCGAACACGCCGGCCAGGAGAGACAGCGGGCCAGCCGATGGCATGGTCGCCACTACGGCGAGCAGGCAGATGTTTTCGAGGATATCGAGCGCGCCGGCGATCAGCGGCAGCGGCGTCAGGCGGCGCAGGGCGGGCGCCCACGAGGTCAAGCGCGGGCTGGCCGCCAACTGCACGAGCAGCGCGGTCAGGCCGCCGGCATAGCCCACGATGAAGAGGAAATCGAGCCACAGCGCCCGGCGAGCCAGGTCACTGCCGCCGGCCGGCCAGGCCTGAATGAGGGTCGCGGCGCGCTCCGCTGAAAAAGCCAGTTCCAGCTCGATGACGCCGCCGGCAGCCCCGGCGGCTTTCAATTGGGTCTCGATTCCCTGGAAGATGATGAAGAGGATCAGGACGATCAACAGAGCCAGGAGCGTGAACGCACGCAGCCAGCGGCGGTTGGTCATGGCGCCCCTAACTCCTGGGGCTGATTCACCGGGCTGGACTCCGCCGGCACATCGTCGCGTGTCAGCCAGGTGTCGAGCAGCAGCAGTCCAACTCCCACGACCACCAGGCTGTCGGCCACATTGAAGACCGGCCAGTCGAACGTGTCGCCAATGTGCCAGTGAATGAAATCTACCACGAAGCCGTACATGAGCCGATCCAGCAGGTTGTTACCCACGGCGCCGGTGGCAATGGCGGTGAACGCGGCCAGCATCAGCGGTCGCCGTGGCGCAGCCAGGACATACCAGGCGATGACGGCCAGCGTCGTCAGGCTGACAGCCACGATGAGCGGCGTGCGAATCGTTTCCGGAATCCAGCCGGTCAGATTGAAGGCCGATTCCCGGTTTTCGACGTACTGAAAATCCCAATAGCCCGGAATGAAGGCCACGCCGGGCGTTCCCTTTAGTTGGGTGATCGCCAGGCGTTTGCTGAACTGATCGAGGGCCAGCAGCGGCAATACGCCGAGAATAATCATGACTAACTGACGCACATTTGGTTTCGACACAATCACCTTCCTGGAGCCTGACCCCCCCCCCCCCGCCCCCCCCCCCCCCCCCCCCCCCCCCCCCCCGCCCCCCCGCGGGCCCGCACCTGCATCCCTGCATCCCTGCATCCCCTGCATCCCTTGCGGACAGGCCCGCGGCTTTTCTTGAGCGCGTTCCCCGCTCCGCGGCTATTGTACCACAACCTGCCGTTTGGACTGAACCGCGACCGGCGCATAGCACACTTTTTTGCTCTCGCCCGCTCTCGCCTATAATGTCTGCCGCAAGACGTTTTATCATCCTTGACTCAGGAGTCTCATCATGCGTTCACTGAACGGCAAGACGGTTCTCATCACCGGCGCCAGCAGCGGCATTGGCGCGGCGTGCGCGCACGCGTTCGCCGGCCTTGAGGCGCGGCTGCTGCTGGCTGCGCGGCGGCTCGACCGGCTGCAGAAGTTGGCCGCGGCCATCTACGCCCAGGATGGGGTCGAAGTGCATACGATCCAACTGGATGTGCGCGACCAGCCGGCTGTCGAGGCCGCCATCGGCGGTTTGCCCGCGGCCTGGGCTGTCGTAGACATCCTCGTCAACAACGCGGGCCTCAGCCGCGGGCTGGATAAGCTGCACGAGGGCAAACTGGCCGATTGGGAAGAGATGATTGACACCAACATCAAGGGCCTGCTCTACGTCAGCCGGGCCGTCATTCCGGGCATGGTGGCGCGCCGCTCTGGACATGTCATCAACATCGGTTCCATCGCCGGGCACCAGGTTTATCCGAGCGGGAATGTCTACAGTGCGACCAAACACGCGGTGAACGCGCTGACGCAGGGCATGCGCATAGACCTGCTGGGCACGGGTGTGCAGGTAAGTACGGTGGACCCCGGCATGGTGGAGACAGAATTCAGCCAGGTGCGCTTCCACGGCGACGAGACTCGTGCGGCCAAAGTCTACCAGGGGCTGACCCCCTTGACCCCGGACGATGTGGCGGACGCCGTCGTCTACTGCGCCACCCGCCCCGCGCACGTCAACATCAACGAGATCATCATCATGCCGACGGCGCAGGCTACGGTAACGATGGCGGTGCGCGTACCGTGATGATTGGGTTTGCCAGCCGCCGGCTGCTGCACGCCCAAATTGAGCAAACGACCGTTACGTCGAACAGCCCGTAACGGGTGTCTGAGCCTCACGATTAGCTGAAATTGAGCTTCAAGCGATCGTGCAATCGGACATTCAGGCTGTTGACGAAGGTCTGTTTGTCAGGCAAGCCAGGATTATGGCGCATCGCATGGAACAATTCGTCCACCGTAGTCGAGACGAAACGGGTGGATTTCAGCGTGAGGCGGCCTTCATGGGGAACCAAGCCATACAGCGCAAACCGTGAGGCGTGAGTGGATACATAACCGTCGGCTCGCAACCCATACCGATGCACCAAGTCGGCGTAGATGTACTCTTGAATCACCCAATAGCAGGTGACACCCCAAGCCTCGTACACGATGCCTTTGTTCAGAAGTTGAGTGACTGCGCGTTTGATTGTGTCGTAAGTGTTCATCCCGAAGGCGTACGATCGGTCAGTGATATCTTGTCCCGTCATGAAATCTCGAATCGCTTGCACAATGGCGCCGGTGCTCGTTGTGGAGTCTGTCTGAAATTCGACAAGGACGAAATCGTCCACTTCGGCTTTCATCGGCTTGTGACGAACAAGCACATAATCAATCACACCGATGTTTGGCAGTCCAACTTCGGTAAACGAAATCACGTTGTTGAGATCTCCAAAGTAGTGACGTGCGATGTCCTCGATAACTCGCGGTGCTCCGCCTGAAACACCGGGTTCCTCGAATCGGTGTGGACACGTCGTCCGAATACCGTTATGACGCTGCACCGAACAGACCCCAAATGGGAAATCGAGCAGGCGGCTTGTCTTGCTGCAAACCCGGCTCATGAACGGGCACCAATAACGCTGCCGGTCTTGCTGCGCCTCATGCGAGACATTGTCAATCGGATATCCGAATATCTCGGCTGGATGATTGTTGCTTGGCATCTATTTCCTCTTTGGAATGAGCTGTCTCCACGTTGCCCGAATCTGTTCGGGTGACCAGTCCTGCTCCAGCAGCCAACCGATGGCCGCGCTGCAGCCGCGACAGAACGTCTCGCTGTCGAGGGTATCTATCTGAGTCAGGGGGGGCCAGTGTGCCGGTGTGGAATCGGTGCGCAGCGTAAAGGTGAGAATGGTATCGTGTTTGAGCGCGTTGAGATTGGCGATGTGTGCGGAGATAGGATTTTCGGAAAACACCACGTGTGCGTTGACGAGGCAAAATCCAGCCTGACGTAGAGCCAGGGTCAGCTCCGCCCAGGCGTTGGGGTCCCAGTGATGAAACGTGAAGACCAGCCGACCGGTCCCTGGTTTGAGGACGCGAGCGCATTCACGCAGAATGCCGCCCAGAATTGCCATGAAACTGGTGTCCCCATTGGCTGCCGTTGATGCCACTGCGCTGTGGGCTGTGTCGTAAGTCCAATTGGCTTCGGTTGGCAGCAGCCGCGCCAGCCAGACGCGAAAAAAGGCCGCCAGGTCGCTGTACTGAACACTGTCGTAATAGGGAGGGTCGGTGACAATCAGGTCCACCCCGTGATCTTTTAGGGGCAGGCGGCGTGAGTCGCCGTGGATCAGCCAGAATGCTTGCTCGCTGTTCTGCAGGGATGACTCGTCTGTTACTTCGATGCCGCCATCTACTTCGCCCACGATTTTGACCTGCTGCCATTGACGATTGGCGTCCCATTTGCGTTCGACAGGCGCCAGCGCCCATTGTCGCCCGCGCTCGATGCGGTCACGAAAGAGGGCCTGCAGATTTCCCGATGCTCGCCGTCCATTGACCGGATTGTTCTCGGCCGCCGTGTATTGAAACACATAGGCATGCAGACCAAACACATGGCGAATTGCGCCCGGCCGGTTCTTGAACCAACCTTTGTAACCGCACAGCATGGCGTTGAACTCAAGCGAGGTCGAGATCAACAGGGCCAGATTGAGTCTGACGACATCTCGATAGCCCTGCACCAGTCGGACGGCATGATACAGGTAGAGGAGTTGGCGCGACGAGAAGAGGTCGAGGTAGGAACGCACCTGGCGTGTCAACAAATCACTAGATTTTGGACCAGGAGCAATGTCGAAAGCGCACAACGGGCTGAAATCGAGCTGGCAGCGTAACGCGTCTGCCGACCGCAGCCTGGTCAAATCGGCTTCAGCGGGCGACCGAAAGAAGAATCCGTGCTCAGGGCATTGGCCGGCAATGGCGATAGGCGCGTAACGTGCGTAGAAGGGCAGATCGAACCGTTCGGCGTATTTCTGGCCGCAGGTGGTGCAAGCAGCATCGTCCTTGGTGACGAGGCGCACCGGGCTGGCTGCGCCGGCCGGCGATGCAGTGTCGTCACTAACAGCCCATGTTTCGGGCCAGATGCGAATCACGCGCCCAGCCTCATGGCGCAGGTCGAATTGATCAACCTGAACCACGTCACCACAAGCACATTGCTTGCGTAGACCGTACAGGGTAAACTGCGAATCCACCGTCTGTGCGCACTCTGGACATTCGGTTTGATAATAGGAGCCGGTCAACCGGTGTAGATCGTGAAAGAAAGCATGGAAGGCCGCGCGTAGTTCGTTGAGCGGCGCCTGCGTCAACGACGCGCGCGCCTGGACAATGGGAATGGGATCAACATCGGCGCCGATCACACTGGCGCCCAATCGCAGCGCCTCATGCAGCGTGGTTCCCCCGCCCATCATGGGGTCGAGCACGATCTTGCCTGCCAGACCGCCTGGCGCATAGTAGTCTCGGCGTTGAGGGTCGCTGACGAACTGCTTGAGGATGGTGCGAAAGGTGGAGCCGCAGCGCCGCGCCCACCATTTGTGCAAATAGGTGTTGGGGCGAAAGAGGTGCTTGTGGAACGCCTCGACTTCGGCCAGCGCGTTGGCGAACTCCGCAGGAAATGGGGCATTCACCATGAGACCCTGATCGGGCGCATGGACCAGTTCATCGAAAGTCAGTTGGCGCGTGAATGGCGTGGTCATGGCCCCAATTGTAGCACATGACCGGCGGGTGAGGCGAAATCGGGGCCTGCCATGCCTGTTTCCTTGTCTGTGTTCTTCTGTCATTGTTCCTGTGTCAGTTCCCGATCTCGATGATGTGAGGGCGTTGGCTGGCAGCTTCATCACGGCGGCAAATCGTATCAGGGCCGCATGTGGGGATGGGAAGTTACCTATGAGCCAGAATTCGATGAGCCGCGTGCCGAAGTTGAAGTCCCTGATGGCCGAGGTGGATTCATCACGCAAATGATGCGAGTGTGGGCGCCGGCAAGTTTCACGATTGGTGAGTTCTGGTTTTTTCGCCCTGGGAAAATGGCGCCGACGGAGAGCCTGTCGAATTTCTTGACGACCGCAATATCCTGGAAGAAGCCTGAACCGATGGATTGTCGCGTGGGTTGCGGGGCCTGTTGCATCGCCCTTTCGATTTCATCCCCGATTCCTGGTATGCCCAGCGGCAAGCCGGCCGGGGTGCGCTGCGTGCAGTTGACGGCCGATAACCGCTGCCTGTTGTTTGGCCTGCCCACGCGGCCATTGGTCTGCACACGGCTGCGTCCCATGCCAGAGATGTGCCGCGACTCTGCCGACGAGGCCCTGACCTGGTTGACCTGGCTGGAGCAGGTGACAGCACCGACCGACGCCCTGACCCTTTTCAGGCTTGACGGCGATCCGGCCTGAATTGGCCTGGGCGACGCCTCGCGCTTTGTCAACGCCTCTAACACTTTCCTAACACTGCGCTAGCGCAAATCTAACACAAGACGACTAGAATAGAGCACGTAGTCTGGACACGCCCCCGGACAACGTGCCCTTTTTGTCATGCAAGCACGGAAATCAGGTGCAGGCAAAGGCTGGTTGCTGAGTTCACATAGACATGGTATCAATGGAGGGAAGCGATGGGAAAAATTGTAGGCATTGACCTGGGAACGACGAATTCTTGTATTGCCGTGGTAGAAGGCGGCGATGTGACGGTGATCCCGAACGCGGAGGGCGGCCGCACCACTCCGTCGGTGGTGGCGTTCACTAAGACCGGGGAGCGCCTGGTTGGGCAGACGGCCAAACGCCAGGCGGTGGTGAATCCGGAAAACACTATTTTCTCGATCAAACGTTTTATGGGGCGCCGCGTGGCGGAGACGCAGAGCGAGCAGAAAATGGCGCCCTATCCTGTCATCGAAGGCCCGGCCGGCGATGCGCGGGTGCGTCTGCCCATCAACGGCAAGACGCATACGCCGCAGGAAATCTCGGCCATGATTCTGCAGAAGCTCAAGACAGACGCGGAGGCCTACCTGGGCGAGCCGGTGACCGAGGCGGTGATTACGGTGCCGGCCTATTTCAACGACGCACAGCGCCAGGCCACGAAGGACGCCGGCAAGATTGCCGGTCTCGATGTCAAGCGCATCATCAATGAACCGACGGCCGCGGCGCTGGCCTATGGCCTGGACAAGAAGACCAATGAGACGATCCTGGTCTTCGACCTGGGCGGCGGCACCTTCGATGTGTCGGTGCTGGAAGTGGGCGAAGGCGTGATCGAGGTCAAGTCCACCAATGGGGACACCCACTTGGGCGGCGATGATTGGGATCAGCGCATCATCGCTCATGTGGCCGATGAGTTTCGCAAGGAGAATGGGATTGACCTGCGCCAGGACCGCCAGGCGCTGCAACGTCTCAAGGAAGCGAGCGAGAAGGCCAAGATCGAACTGTCGAGCGTGATGGAGACAGACATCAATCTGCCGTTCATCACCGCAGACTCGGCCGGGCCAAAGCATCTGCAGGTTCGCCTGACGCGCGCCCGCTTCGAACAGTTGACGGCCGACCTGGTGGAGCGCTGCGTCAAGCCGTTCAAGCAGGCGCTGGAGGATGCACGCCTGCAAGCTGAGGGCTTGAAGGAAGTGGTGTTGGTGGGCGGCGCGACGCGTATGCCGATGATCCAGGATCTGGTGCGCAGGTTGACGAATGGCAAGGAGCCGCACAAGGGGGTCAACCCGGACGAGGTGGTTGCCATCGGCGCGGCGTTGCAGGGCGGCGTGCTGGGCGGCGAAGTGAAGGATGTGCTGCTGCTCGACGTGACGCCGCTGAGCCTGGGCGTCGAGACACTGGGCAGCGTCATGACGCCGGTCATCGAGCGCAACACGACGATTCCGGTCAAGAAGAGTCAGGTCTTCAGCACCGCGGAGGATGGGCAAACGGCCGTGACGATTCACGTGCTGCAGGGCGAACGCCCCCTGGCAAGCGACAATATCAGCCTGGGGATGTTCAACCTGGAAGGGCTGCCGCCTGCGCCGCGTGGTCTGCCGCAGGTGGAGGTGACCTTCGACATTGATGCGAACGGCATCCTGCATGTGGCGGCTAAGGACAAAGCTACGGGCAGCGAGCAATCCATCCGCATCACGGCCTCTACAAATCTGAAGAAGGATGATGTGGAGCGCATGGTGCGTGAGGCGGAACGCAATGCAACCACCGACAAGCGACGCAAGGAACTGATCGAGGCGCGCAACAATGCCGATGCCCTGATCTACACGGTGGAAAAGGCGCTGCGCGATCTGGGCGACAAGGTGCCTTCTGCCGATCGGAGGCGCATCGAGGAGCAAGTGACCGCGCTGCGTAAGCTGAAGGAGGGCGAGGATACGGCCGCCATTCGCCAGGCCAGCGAGCAGCTACAGCAGGCCAGCTATGCGCTTTCACAGCAGATGTACAGCCAGGCTGGCGGCGGTCCCACGAACGGTCACGGCCCAACCGGCGCCGACGGCTATGACCAGGGCGACCGGCGCAGCGACGAAGATGTAGTCGAAGGCGAGTTCAGGCCGGTCTAACCTTCTGAGAATTCGGAGGTCTGCTTTGCAGGCTTCCGAATTCTTTTCCGACTTCCGAAACCGGCAAGTCTGTGATATAATACGCGCGCTTGTTGACCCATGTTTTGCAGCACAGAGGGGCTTGAAGGAGTCGAAAATGTGGTTTTGGAATCCACTCTATTTCCTGTTTACATTACCGGCGCTGATCCTGGGCCTTGTTGCGCAGGCCATGGTGAAAGGCGCGTTCAGTAAGTATTCGCAGGTGCGCACCAATGGCGGCCTGACCGGCGCGCAAGCGGCCAGCTCGATCTTGCGCAGCTTTGGTCTCTTCGACGTGACCGTGGAGGAGACGCAGGGCATGCTGACCGATCATTATGACCCGCGCAGCCGCACCCTGCGCCTGTCGCCCGATGTCTACCGCAACAGTTCGATTGCGGCCGTTGGCGTGGCCGCGCACGAAAGCGGGCATGCCTTGCAGCACGCCAAAGGCTACTGGCCGTTGCAAATTCGCACACAGATGGTGCCGACGGTGCAACTGGGTTCCTGGCTCGGTCCGATCATCTTCATGGTTGGCTTCTTCCTGGGCGGCCAGGTCGAAGGCTCGCTGGGCTACTATATTGCGCTCGCTGGCTTGATCCTGTTCGCAGCGGTGGCCCTCTTTGCTGTCGTGACCCTGCCGGTCGAGCTGGATGCCAGCCGCCGCGCCAAGCAAGTCCTGGTCTCCGAGAATATCCTGGATCGCGGCGAGATGGATGGGGTCAATCGCATGTTGAACGCCGCCGCTCTCACCTACGTGGCAGCGGCCGTGCAGGCGATTATGACGTTGCTCTACTATGCCTACATTTTGTTCGGCCGCCGGCGCGACTGATCGCGGCGCGGCTCTGTTTCCGATGTGATTCTGCGTTACACTCTGCGCAGAATCTTTGCTTTAGAAACGAGGTATCTGCATGTCGAATTCGAGACGCAATCTGATCGTTGCTATCATTGTTCTGGCCGGTGCATTGCTTTTGCTCTGCATCTGTGCCGTCGGCGCCTGGTTTGCCGTTCGTCCAAGCCTGGACCGGGCGGACTTTCTACAAGGCCTGCAGCCAACCGCGGCGATCACGCGCCAGGTCGCGCCGGCCACCGCGACGCCGGCACGCTCCCAACCGCGTGCCACCGCGACCCCGGCCAAGCAACCGTCGGCGCCGGCCAACCCGCCAACCGCGCCCGTCCTGCCTACAGCCGTGCAGGCGCCGGCTGGTGCAGACATCGAAACGGCACTTCTGACCAACCTGTACGAACGGGTTAATCCTTCCGTGGTCAACATCACGGTTTTGGGCCGGGCCGGCGAACAGGTGGCGCCGGGGATGGGCATTCCAACGCCGGAGAACCCCGATGAATTGGTACCGGTCAGTCAAGGATCAGGCTTCGTCTGGGACGCGGAAGGCCATATCGTCACCAATGCGCACGTGATTGAAGGCGAGGAGGGGGTGCGCATCACTTTCTCAGATGGCACGTCGGCCACGGCCGAGGTGATCGGCGCCGACCCTGATTCAGACCTGGCGGTTGTGAAGGTTGATCCCGCCACGGCAGCCCTGGTGCCGGTGGCGCGTGGCAGCATGGACGCTGTGCAGGTGGGACAGCGCGTGGCCGCGATTGGCAATCCGTTTGGCTATAACGGCACGCTGACGGTGGGGGTGGTGAGCGCCATTGGCCGTTCCATCTCCTCGCTGACGCAGTTCAACATTCCCAGCGTGATCCAGACCGACGCGCCGATCAACCCTGGCAACTCCGGTGGCCCTCTGCTCAACATGGATGGCGCAGTGATTGGCGTCAACGCGCAGATCGAGACTTCGAATGGCGTGCGCGCCAATTCGGGCGTTGGTTTTTCCATTCCGATTAGCATTGTCGAGCGCGTGGTGCCCGCGCTGATCAACGAAGGCGTCTATCGCCATGCCTACCTGGGCATCAGCGGCAGCACCTTCAGCCCCTTCTGCGCCGACGTGCTGGGGATTGATCCTGCAGTGCGCGGCGCGTATGTCAATGAAGTCGCCAACGGCGGGCCGAGCGACAAGGCCGGCCTGCGCGGCGGCTCGCAGGCGGTTGACAAGCTGACCTGCCCGGAGATGGCCGGCGGCGATCTCATCACGGCCATTGATGATCAGCCGGTGGCGCGTTTCGACGATCTCCTGATCTACCTGGAGACCTACAAAGGCCCTGGTGACACGGTGACGCTGACGGTGCTGCGTGATGGGCAGGAACAGAAGATCGCGGTAGAACTGGGCCGCCGACCCCAACGCAGCCAGTAGGGTTGGCAAATTCAATTTTTGCGGTTGTCTATACGCCGTGGGCGCGTAGCCAGGCAATCACCTCACTGCGCGGCACGCTGACCTGCTGGCTGCTGGTCAGGTCGCGCACGGTGACGCTGGCCGCGGCCAGTTCGTCATCGCCCAGGATCAGCGCAAAACGTGCCCGCGCCCGGTCCGCCTGCTTGAGTTGCGCCTTGAGGCTGTCGCGGTAGGGCAGCAGCGCGCCGATGCCGGCCTGGCGCAGGGTTTGCAGCAGGCGGATGGCCTCCACTTTGGCGGCGGGGCCACGATAGACCAGCATGACCAGGGGCAAGGGCAGAGCCGGCGCCTGCACGCCCTGCGCCTTCAGCGCCAGGATGATGCGCTCAATGCCGGAGCCAAAACCGACGCCCGGCACGGCCGGCCCGCCCAACGCTTCGATCAACCCATCGTAACGCCCACCGCCGCAGACGGCCGCCTGCGCGCCAATGTCCTGCGCCCAGACCTCGAACACCGTTTTGACATAATAATCCAGCCCGCGCACCAGCCGCGGGTTGATGGTGTACGGCCGCCCAAGCAGGTCCAGATACTGGCGCAGGGTGGCGAAGTGCGTGCGACAACTCTCACACAGAAAATCATGAATCACCGGCGCTGAAGCCAGCAGCCGCTCCATCGCCGGGTCTTTGGAATCGAGCAGGCGCAGCGGGTTGCGCGCCAGGCGTGTGCGGTCGGTTTCACCCAGTTGCTCAGCCAGCGGCGCGAAGTAGTCGCGCAGCGCCTGCACAAAGGCCGGTCGGCACTCGCGACAGCCGGTGCTGTTGATCATGAACGAGAGGCCCTTGAAGCCCAGGGCGTCGTACAAGTCCCAGGCGATGCTCATCACCTCGACATCAATGACCGGGTCTTCCTCGCCCAGTGCCTCGACATTGAACTGATGATGGATGCGGTAGCGGCCGGCCTGCGGCTTCTCCTGGCGAAAGATGGGGCCGATCGCGTAGAGGCGCAGCGGGGCCGGGCGCGTATGCATGCCGTTCTCGACGTAGGCGCGCATGATGCCGGCCGTGAACTCCGGCCGCAGGGTCAGCTCGTCGCCGCTCTTGTCCTGGAAGGAGTACATCTCTTTCTGCACCACCAGGTCGGAGCCTTCACCGACGCCACGCGTGAAGAGGGCCGTGGATTCAAAGATCGGCACGCCCAACGGCTCGAAGCCGTAGAGCGCGGTGATGCGCTGGATGTTTTGTTCGATGTGGCGCCAGAAGGGCCATTCTTCAGGTAGAATGTCTTTGGCGCCGGTCGGCGCTGCGTAGGGCATAATGGGCCTCATAACCGTAAGATTGCACGCACAGGTTTGCTTATTCTATACTGCAAGCGGGACTGACCCCCCCCCCCCCCCCCGGGAAAAAGGGGGCCGGCCGCGCCCGCTTGCAGTATACCATCCTGCTGCGGAGACGTCTAACTGGCAACGCGGCCACCTCAGGCGGCACATTGTCATACAAGCCCGGCTACGGTATACTACGGCGAAGGCTTCAGCCGCGGTCTCCGATCTTGAACAATAGCCGTATCGTTGCCGTAGTCGTCACGTCTTTAGTGTTGCAGGCATTGGCAACCAGGGTTGCAATCATGCTCGATTCACCAAACCAACTCAACCATGGAGGCTTCAGAGCGTCAGACCATGAAAGCAAAAATACTGATCGTGGACGACGAACCGTATCTGGTTCGCTTGATGGAATATGCACTCAAGGCGGAGGGGCATGAAATTATCACCGCCGGCACCGGCACCGACGCCATCAAAAAAGCTGAAACCGAAAAACCTGATATTCTCATTCTCGATGTCATGCTGCCCGATCTGAACGGCATCGAGGTTGCTCAATATCTGCGTGCCAAGCCGGAATTCGTACACCTGCCCATCATCATGCTCAGCGCGCTGGCGCAGGTGACGGACAAGATCGAGGGGCTCAAGGCCGGCGCCGACGAGTACCTGACCAAGCCTGTTGACCTGCGTGAAATGGTCGTGCGTGTGACCATGCTCCTGGAGCGCCGCGCCCTCACCCAGCCCAAAGCCGCCCCCCCCGCCTCTCGCGGTAAAATCATCACCGTCTGCGGCCCCAAAGGCGGCATCGGACGCACCTTCACCGCCACCAACCTGGCGCTCGCTCTGACCAAAACTGTCAGCCGCAAAATCATGCTCCTGGACGGCAACCGCCAATTGGGTGATATTGACCTGGCCCTCAACCTGCGCCAGACCCGAACGTTGGCGGACCTGCTGGCACGCGTGGATCGGCTCGACGCCGAACTGGTGCGGACGGTGATGGCAACCCACAGCGCCGGCGTTGATGTCATTCTGGCACCTGCCCATCTGGCCGACTTACAGCCGGTGCAACCGGCCGCAGTCCGCAAGGTTGCCAGTGCGCTGTTAGACATGTGTGATTACCTGATCGTGGATACGCAAGCGGTGATTGACGACTTCACCGAGACGTTCATCAACATTGCCGACGTCATTGTGCTGCTGGTGCAGGCCGAAATCTCCACCTGTCGCAACGCCAAGCTGCTCATGGAACTGGCGCGGTCCGACGGCCAAACCCTGGATAACCTGATCGTGGTTCTCAATCAGTTCAACCCGAGCGATGAGCTGCAGCCGGCAGATATCGAGAAAATTCTCTATCAGAAGATCGCTGTCAAAGTGCCGGCTAACCACGAATTGGTACAGTACAGCCTCAACCGCGGTGTGCCGGTGGTGGTGAGTCACCCCAAGCAAAACGTGACGCGCGCCATTTTCCAACTGGCCGACCTGGTCGCCTCCAACGATGACAAACGCATCGCCCCCGCGGGCGGTCTCTTCGAAGCAGCCGGCTCTCTCTTTGGCCGCCGCACGTCCTAAGCCGGAACCAAACAGGAATCCACCGCGAAAACGCCAGGACGCCAAGAAAAAAAGTTCTTTGCGCTCCTGGCGTCTTCGCGGTTCAGTATCTCGAATCTGAGAACAGAGATCAGAGATCCCGAGAGGTTCGGGCGGGCCGGGGCGGGGCGGGGGGCGGGGGGCGGGGGGGGGGGGGGGGGGGGGGGGGCGTTTTTCCCTTCCCCCCCTCCCCGGCCCCCCCGCCCCCCGGCCCCCCCCCCCCCCCGCGCCCCCCCCCCCCCCCCCCCCCCCTCCCCCCCTCCCCCCCTCCCCCGTTTCCCCTCTTCCCCTTTTCCCCCCCCCCTTCCCCTTTTCCCTTCCCCCCCTTCTCCCCTTCTCCCCTTCTCCGCTTTCTCCGCTTCTCCGGCCTCTCCCATTCCCCGCTCCTACCGCCCGTCTTCCGCAGCAGACGAATCTCTCCAATGACCATCGTCTTTTCCAACGCCTTCGCCATGTCGTAGATGGTCAGCGCCGCCACGCTGACGGCCGTGAGTGCTTCCATTTCCACCCCGGTCTGGCCCTGACAGCGCGCCGTGGCGGTAATGAGCACGCGACTCGTCTCTTCGTCGAAGCTGAAGTCCACGCCGATATAGGTCAGCGGCAACGGGTGGCACAGAGGAATCAGCTCAGCCGTGCGTTTGGCAGCTAAAATCCCGGCCACGCGCGCTGTGCCGAGCACATCACCTTTGGGCACATTGCCGGCGCGCAGCAGGCGCAGCGTCTCCGGCGCCATGCGCACTTCACCCGCAGCCACGGCTTCGCGCTGCGACTCCTGTTTGGCGCCCACGTCCACCATGCGCGCCGTGCCTTCGGCGTCCAGATGTGACAGCGCGGGCGCGCCCGACGGCTGATTCATGCCAAAGCCTCCCAAGCTCAGGCGCCGCGCCGCGACCAGGGCAGGCGCAGTTTCGGCCAGGTCAGCCCGCGCTGTGATTGTGGCAGGCGCTGACTGAGACGCTGCGCCAGCGCTTTGCCCTGCAGCGTCGCCTGGTGATAGAGTTGGTTGAGAGCTTTACGTTCCAGGCGCCGCCCGCTGGCGCACCAGACCCGCACCGCTTCACCGGTGACATAGGTGCCAGCATAGGCCACTACGGTTTTGGGAATGATTCCCCACACCGGCACCAGCCCCACCAACTGCCGCGCCACCTGTCGCCACAAGAACCCGCTGCCCACCACGCTGGCCAATTCGGTCAGCGCCTGCTGCGGCTCACCGGGGAGGCCATAGAGCAGCGCCACCTTGTACGCCAGCAGGGCCTGGTTCTTGGTCAGGATGACCATGTCGGCCACGTTGAAGGGGATGTCGAAGACCGGGATCACTTCAGCCAGCCCGGTGCTCAGGGCATAAATGGCGTTATTCTGGGCGGTAGTGGCAATCAGCCGTTCGGTCAGGCCATCGCGCAATCCGGGTAGATGGCGCCCCAGGGCCGGCCAGCGCTCGATGGGCACGGTGGCTGCCAGACCGAGGGCCATCTGCCGGCCAAATGCATCTGGCTGGGCCACGTCGAAGCGCACCACTGGCGCGCCGAACCAGCCATCTTCGGCGCCCGACTCCCTGATGACCGCCACGGCCACCTGGCGCTGCTGCAAGCGCGCAATCAGCTCCTGCTCCACCTGCCGCGTGGAAGCCGCCGGGCTGGGCAACAGCAGCACCAGTTCGGCTTCGCGCAAGGGCGTCAGGGCTTCGGGCAGCGCGGGCCAGTTCAACGTCTCCAGGGACGCCTGCGCCGGCAGCGGCCCGCCTGGCCCCTGCAGCAGCGCGGCGATCACGCCATCGCGCAGCCTGTTGGCCGCGCCCAACACCACGACTCGCGGCGGGGTTTCGGCCGCGCCACGCAGCGCGCCAACGTCCAGCTCGCGCAGTTGTTCGATCACTTTACGTAGATCAGGCCAAACTGGCATAAGATGTCCTTCGACGGGGGAATGGACGGGAAATGAGGGGGAAATGAGGGGGAAATGAGGGGGAAAATGAGGGGGGAAGGCTAACGGGGGCTATTGGAGTTGAGCAACAGCGCGCTCACCAGCGCGCCGGCTGGCAGTGTACCACTGCCGGCCGGCGCCAGTTGCAGCAGAGCATTGGCGCCCACCATGGACAACAGGCGGCCCGAACTTTGTGAGCCGGTGGTGGTGGCAATCAGCGCGTCCCCCTCGCGGCGCACCACGGCTCGCACAAATTCCCAACGCTGGGGATCATGATGCACCGCATGAGTCAGCCGCACCGCCACTTGTAGGCGAGCCAGGTCGGCGCGTCCCTGCATCTGCAAGAGGGCTGGGCGCACGAACAGCTCGAAAGCTACCAGCGACGAGACCGGAAAGCCGGGCAGGGCAAACACCGGCTTGTCGGCAATGGTGGCAAATGTGAGTGGCTTGCCCGGCTTCATGTTGACCCGCCCAAAATGGACCGTGCCCTGCATCTCCAGCAGCGGCTTCAGCAGATCGAGCTGGCCCATCGAGACCCCGCCGGAGGTCACCAGGGTGTCGGCCGCGAGCAGGCCATCACGAATACACGCTTCCAGGTCCCCCTGGCGGTCGCGTGCAATGCCCAGGTCGAGCGGCTCACCGCCGGCTTCCTGAACGGCTGCCATCAAACTAAAACGGTTGCTATCGCGAATCTGACCGGGCGCCAGGGTCTCGCCCGGTGAGCGCAGTTCATCACCGGTGGAGAGGACCGCGACGCGTGGCGCGGGGAAAACAAGCGCGTCGGGCAGGCCCAGGCTCGCCAGCAGGCCGATCTCAGCCGGGCCGAGGCGTTGCCCCTGGCTGAGCACGCGCTGACCCACCTCCAGGTCAATGCCGGGCGGCCGCACATCGGCCAGGGGCGCCACGCCGGTCTGGATCTCAACCAGGCCAGCCTGCTCCTGTGTCTGCTCAACCATCACCACGGCGTCGGCGCCGGGCGGAAGGGGGGCGCCTGTGGTAATGCGCACCACGGCGCCCGGCGTCACCCGTTCGTTGCCCACGTAACCGGCCATCTGTTCGCCAACCAGACGTCGCCAGCCTGGCCCGTCGGCCGCGATGACGGCATAGCCATCTTTGGCCGCGGCGGCAAACGGCGGTATGGCTTCGGCCGACACGATGTCTTCCGCCAGGGCGCGACCGCCCAGGGCACGCAGGGGCAGGCGCACCGGCGTCAACCGCGACGCGTGCGCCAGGACCAGGCGCAGCGCGGCATCCACAGAGAGCATGACATAGGGTGACTCAGGCATGGACAGGCTCCTGCTAAAAACTCAACATTGTCAGAGTCATTGTAACTGATTTTCCGGCAAAATCCCAAATCCCAAGATCAAAAACCCGGGTTGGAATCAGTATCTTCGGCATGACCCCTGCGTCATCGGGTGCATTGCCAGTCATCTGGAATTGATGTATACTGATACTGACTCGTCTGTGCTTGCCTTTCTGATGAGTTTGATCACAGGATGCACCATGCCCTCGCAGTTGAGAAGAAGCCATGAACCTTGGGTCTGTCATCTTTCTACTCATCCTATCGTCGGCCCTGTCGCTTTTCGTGGGCGTGGTGGCCTGGCGCCGACCGCTGGCTCCCGGGTCACGGCCATTCGCCATCCTGATGTTTGCGGTCACCTGGTGGACCATTCTCTACGCCCTGGAATGGCTGTTGCCAGGCATGGAGCAAAAGCTGTGGGCGGCCAGGCTCGAATACCTGGGCATCGTCCTGGTGCCGGGCGCCTGGCTGCTGTTCACGCTGCGCCAGGCTGGCTTCAACCGCCGCGTACCCAACCTGTTTGCAGCCGCGTTGGTCCTGGCCGCGATTCTATCGCTCCTGGCTATCGCGACCAACGACTGGCACAGGCTTTTCTACATCCAGGTGCAGCTTGACACCAACACACCCTATCCCATGCTCGACATCGAGTATGGCCCGCTGTTCTATGCCCTCATTGCGTACACCTATCTGTTGCTGCTTGCAGGCGCACTGTTGCTCGGCTGGCGTTTCATCCGGGCGTCCGGCGATCACCGCTGGCAGGCCGCGGTCGTGCTGCTCTCTGCCTTCCCGCCCTGGATCGGCAGCTTACTCTACTTGACCGGCGTGCAGCCCCTGCCGCACCTCGATCTGACCACGTTTGGGCTTGCGCTGACCGGCATCCTCAATATGGCGGCGCTCTTTCGTTTTCGCTTCCTCGACCTGGTGCCCGTGGCGCGTGATATGGTGATCGAAAACCTCGCCGACGGCATCATCGTGCTCGATCCTCTCGACCGCGTGGTAGACGCCAACCCCACGGCTCGGCGCCTTCTCAGCGTCACACCGGCCGCCATCGTCGGCCGTGCAGTGACAGAGGTGCTGGCGGCCCGGCCGGACCTCTTGCAGCAGTACCAGCAGGCCAGTGTGCCGGCCCGACCGGACGCAGTCGCGCCTGGTTCCGTATCATTGCCGGTCATCCCGACTTTCACCCACGAGGTGCGGCTGACCCCCCTGCTCAACATGCGCCAGCAAATCCGGGGCAGAGTCCTGGTAATCCATGACATCAGCGAACGCCGACGCCTGGCAAGTCTCTACACCACCCTGTTTGCCATGACCCGTACCACCGATCTTTCCTCGCTGCTGAAATTACTGGTGGAACAGGCCACCAACCTGCTGGATGCCAGCAGCGGCGATCTCTACTTGTGCCAGCCCGGCAGTCGCCAACTGCAATGCCTGGTCAGCTATCAGACCGAACAGGACTTCACCGGCCTGGTGTTGCCATTTGGCGAAGGAGTGGCCGGCATGGTGGCGGCCACGGCAAAACCGCTGATCGTCAACGATTATCCGGCCTGGGAGCACCGTGCGGCCGCCTATGCCAGTGAGCACTCGTTTCGCGCGGCCATGGGCGCTCCGCTGCTGTGGCAGGGTCAAGCGACCGGCGTCATCAACGTGATGCGCAGCGCCGACCAGGCCGGGTTCACCGACTATGACGTGCAAACGCTGACGATCTTCGCCAGCCAGGCGGCCGTCGTCGTCGAAAATGCCCGACTACTGGACACCACCCAGCACTATGCCAGCGAGCTTGAACAACGCGTCAGCGAGCGCACCGCCGCGCTGCGCGCCGCCAATATCAAGCTGCAGGAACTGGACACCATGAAGAATGAGTTCGTGTCCAATATCTCCCACGAACTCCGTACCCCGCTGGCCAACATCAAGCTCTATCTGCGTCTGTTGGAGACAGGACGGGCAGAGAAACAGCCGCAATACCTGGCAACGCTGCACAAAGAATCCGCATTACTGCAAACCCTGATCGAAGATCTGCTCGATCTTTCACGCCTGGACATGAAGAAAGCGCCGGCCAACCTGGCCACCGCGGACTTGAACGAACTGGTGCAGTCCTGGGTCAATCATCGCGCCGGCTTGATCGCCGAGCGCGGTCATCGCTGGGAAACCGATCTACAGCCCGATTTGCCCACGGTCAACGCCGATGCACATCGGCTGATCCAGGTTCTGAGCAACCTGCTGACCAATGCCATCTATTACACGCCGCCGGGGGGCCTGATCCAGATCATCACCAGGCGCCAGGTGAACGATGACAAGCCCTGGGTGACGCTCAGCGTGCGCGATAATGGGCCTGGCATCAGCGCCGAGGAACAGGCAGCGGTCTTCGGTCGCTTTTTCCGTGGGGCGGCTGGCCGGGCCAGTCAACGCCCGGGCACCGGCCTGGGATTAGCTATTTGCCAGGAGATTGCGCAGATTCATGGTGGCCGGCTGACCCTGGAGAGCAGCGTTGGGCATGGAAGCACCTTCACTTTTTGGCTGCCCGCCTGGGCGCTGGGTGATCGTCATTCCAAATCGGACGATTTTTTGCCATAAAGAACGCATAGAACACAAAGGCGCCGCTAATCTGCCGTTCCTTTGTGTTCTATGCGTTCCGTTTGGCCTTGCGGAGTAGTTTGCGTTGTGCGTGCCTTGTCAGGCGGCTGATTCGAGATGATCGGGATCGGCATCTGACCCCCAGCGGATGGCCTGGCCGGTTTGGTTCAGCAAGAGGGGCCGCGTGCGCCGGCTGATGGTGTCGGCGTTGACGATGCACTTCGCCGCCTCGGGGCGTGATGGGACTTCGTACATCACGTCGAGCAACGTCTCTTCGATGATGCTGCGCAGGCCACGCGCACCGGTTTTGTGCTTCAGCGCGGCGCTGGCGGCGGTCTGCAGTGCATCGGTTGTGAAGACCAGTTCCACATTGTCGAGCGCAAAAAGGCGCTGAAACTGCTTGACCAACGCATTCTTGGGTTGGGTGAGCACGGCAATCAAAGCCTTCTCGTCCAACGGTTCCAGGCTGACGGTGACGGGCAGGCGCCCCACGAATTCCGGGATCAAACCGAAGCGCATCAGGTCATCGGGGATGGTCTGACGCAGGAGTATCGCGCGTGCCTTTTCACGCTGCAGTGCGGAATCCCCGTGTCCCTGGCTGAAGCCTAACTGTCCCTTGATCCCGATGCGCTGCCCGACGACTTTCTCCAGCTCGGTGAAGGCGCCGCCACAGATGAAGAGGATGTTGCGCGTGTCAAGCTGCACGAACTCCTGATTGGGATGCTTGCGCCCGCCGTGCGGCGGCACATTGGCCGTGGTGCCTTCGATGATCTTGAGCAGGGCCTGCTGCACACCTTCGCCGGAGACATCACGCGTGATGGACGGATTATCGCCCGACTTGCGCGCGATCTTGTCAATCTCGTCAATGTAGATGATGCCCAGGCGTGCCCGCTCCACGTTCCACTCGGCAGACTGCAGCAGGCTGGACAGAATGGTTTCCACGTCTTCGCCCACATACCCCGCCTCGGTCAGGCTGGTGGCATCGGCAATCGTGAAGGGCACGTCGAGGATACGGGCCAGCGTCTGCGCCAACAGCGTCTTGCCTGAGCCGGTCGGCCCGATCAGCAGGATATTGCTCTTTTGCAGTTCCACCTCATTGGTGTCGCCGCCGTTGGCGATGCGCTTGTAGTGATTGTAAACCGCCACCGACAGCACCTTCTTGGCGCGGTCCTGGCCGATCACATATTCATCCAGACGCGCCACGATTTCTTTGGGCGACATGATATGGTCGAAAAGTGGCGGCGCCGTGGGCGCAGCCTTCAGGTTCTCCTCGTTCAGGATCTCCTGACACAGGCGCACACACTCATCGCAAATGAAAACGCCTTCAGGCCCGGCGATCAACCGGGCCGCCTCGCTCGCCTTGCGACCGCAAAAAGAGCAAACGGACACGCTGTCCGGTTTACTGACCATTCTGGCTTAGCTCCACTGCCGCCTGCACCACGGCCGGGGGTTCGCCTAACACGGCATCCACCAGGCCGTAAGCCACGGCCTCTTGCGCGCTGAAGTAGTGATCGCGGTTGAAATCGGCTGCGATGCGCTCGGCCGGTTGGCCGGTGTGGTTGGCCAGGATGGCATGCAACATGCGCTGCATACGCATCAGCTCGTTCAACTGAATTTCCACATCGGGCGCGTACCCCTGGGCGCCACCGCCGGCCGGGTGCATGTGGATCGTGGCATGGGGCAGCGTCATACGCTTGCCTTTGCGCCCTGCCGCCAGCAGCACCGTGGCCATGCTGGCCGTCCAACCCACCGCCACCGTCGAAACCGGCGCCTGGATCATCTGGATGGTATCGTAGATCGCCAGGCCGGGGTAGATGTGTCCGCCCGGCGAGTTGATATACAATTGAATGTCACGTTCCGGGTCTTCCCGGTTGAGGAAGAGCAACTGCGCCACGATCAGGTTTGCCACCTGGTCGTTGACCGGGGTGCCCAGGAAGATGATGCGTTCCTTGAGCAGCAGGGAGTAGATGTCATAGGCACGTTCGCCGCGCCCCGATTGTTCGATGACCATCGGAATTAAGGATTGCGGTAGCATCTGGTTTTTTTCTTTCTTCTATTCTTCGTGGTCTTTGTGATCTTCTTCATCGCCATGACCCTCGCCATGACCCTCGTCATGACCCTCGTCGTGACCCTCGTCATGACCCTCGTCGTGACCCTCGTCATGACCCTCGTCATGGCCCTCGTCCTGGCCCTCGTCGTGACCCTCGTCCTGGTCATGCACATCGGGCGGCAGCGGGTTGCCCTGGGCAATGGCCACCAGGCGATCCAGCGAACGCCGGTTGATCAACTGTTCCAGCAGGTACATCTGCCCACCCTCTGAATGCATCAGAGTGCGATAACTTTCAGCCTGATCGTCCTTCATGGTGCGTGCCACGGACTCGATCTCAGACTCCAAATCCTCCGCATGCAGGTGTACATTCTCAGCGCGCGCGGTGGCGGCCAGGGCCAGTTTTTGTTTGACACGGCCCTCCGCCATAGGGCGCAGCCCCTCGCTCACTTGCTCCGCCGTTTGCTGGGTATAGCGCAAATAGCTTTCGAAGTCCAGGCCCAAGTTGCGGTATTCGTCTTTGTACTCTTCGAGCATCCGCGCCTGCTCATCTTCGACCAACTGCAGAGGGAAGTCGAGCGTCACCGCGTTCGCGACGACGGCTTCCAGCACGGCATGACGGTAGTCTGTTTCAGCCTGGCCACGGCGTTCCTCTTCCAGGTTGCCGCGCAGATGGGCGCGCAGTGCGGCATAATCAGGGAAGTCGCCCGCTTCCCGGGCCAATTCCTCATCGGTGGGCGCGACCTTGGCCTTGACCCCCTGCATCGTGGTGTTGAACTCTACCGCGTGCCCTGCCCACTGCGACGTTGAACTGTCAGGGTAGGTCAACACGAAGGATTTGGTCTCGCCGATCGCCATGCCGACGAACGCAGCATTCAGGCCAGGCACCAGGCCATCATCGGTGTCACTCAGTTCTATGTCCCAGCCTTCGCGCTGGATCACCTGGTCCTCGCCGGCCATACCGCTGATGTCCACCGTTACCATGTCACCGAACTGAGCCGGGCGGTCAACCGGTGACCAAGCGCTGCGCTGGTCGCGCATCTCATCCACCAGTTTATCCACATCTTCATCTGCTATTATGACCTGCGGCATGGGGATGCGCAGATTCGAGCGGTAGTCGCCCAGGTCAGCGACCGGCTGCAGCGGCACCACCAGCGTCAGCGAGATCGGCTCGGCGGTGTAGTCGGAGAGACTGGGCCGACCACTGGGCGCTAGTTCGCTTTGCGCGATGGCGTCTGTGTAGGCCAGATCGAAGAGCGCATCGAGAGACTCTTGCACCAGGGCCTCGCGGCCGACGCGGCGCACAATGACCTCGTAGGGGGCCTTGCCCGGTCGGAAACCGGCAATCCGAATCTCGCCCGCCACGCGCCTGGCCGTTTTGCGCAGAACGGGGTCGGCCAGCGCCTCGGCGATCGTAATGGTCACTCGCGCCTGGCGGTTCTCCATCGCTTCCACAGCGACTTGATATGGTTCTGACAAGTTTTGTTTACTCCTTTTGGGGTTTCATGGTTGGAAAATCAGCACAAGATTATGTACTGCAAGCGAGCACGAATTGCGCCCGCTCCCCGGCGGGGAAGGGGGTTTTTTCCCGCTTGCAGTATAACACACACATAATAGATAGCAAGTTCAGGATTCAACGCCGGGCGAAGAACTTTTCCAGTTGCACGGCGCTGAGCGCAATCATGGTTGGGCGGCCGTGCGGGCAGGTGCGCGGGCTTTGACAAGCCTCCAGTTGGCGGATCAGCTCGCGCATTTCGATCAAGGACAGCGTTTGGCCCCCTTTGATCGCGGCCCGCTTACAGATGATGCGCACCAGTCGCGCCTCGCGCGCGTCATTGACCAGGTCTTCTTCCTGTGCCAGGCCCTCCAGCACCTCCTGCGTGGCTTGATGAGGGTCAGCGCGGTGCATGATGGCCGGCACGCTGCGCACCAGGTAGGTGTGACCGCCAAAAGGCTCCAGAATAAAACCCAGGTCGTTGAGCACGGCCGCATATTCGGCCAGCAGGCCGGCATGGTGACCCAGCGGTGTGAACGTGATCGGTTCCAACAGGGCTTGGCTGGGCACCGCATGGCGTTGCATCTCTGCCGTCATCTTTTCATACAGGATGCGTTCGTGCGCGGCGTGTTGGTCAATCAAATAGAGGCCATCAGGCCCCTCGGCGATGATGTAGGTCGCGCCGGCCTGGCCGATAACCCGCAGCATCGGTAGGTCGGAGGCGGTCGGCGGCTCGGCAGGCCACGGCGCTACCCCCTGCTCGTCAGGCGTCGGCAGCGGAGCCGGCGCAAGGGCGGACCGCGGCAAGCCTAGTTCAGGCTGTTGGGGCGCCTGCCCGGCGTTGAGCAAGGCCTGGCGGCGCTCCTCCCAGCCGTCGGGTTGGCCCCAGCCTGGGGTCGGCGCGGGCAGGGTGACGCTGGGCAGCGGCGCCTGTTCGATGAGAGCCTGATGCACCGCTTTTTGCACGGCCCGGTAAACCGCGCGCGGGTCGCGAAAGCGCACTTCGGCCTTCGTCGGATGCACATTGACATCTACCAGGCTCGGTTCCAGTTCGATCAGCAGCGTGGCCAGGGGATAGCGGCCCACCGGCAGAAAGGTATGGTACGCCTCCAGCACGGCGTAAGTGAGCGTGCGGTCCTGAATCCAACGACGGTTGAGGAAAAAAGTGATGTGGTTGCGGTTGGCCCGGTGTTGCGACGGCAGGCCGATGTAGCCCCAAACCGTGGGCGTCAGGCTGGCGGGGGGGCGATTTTCTCCGAAAACGCCGACGGGGGGGCGATTTTCTCCGAAAACGCCGACGGGGATCATCTCGCGCGCCACATCCAGCCCGTGAACCTTGACCAGGACATCGGTCAGGGCGCCGCTGCCGGTTGACTGAAAGACCAGGCGGCCATCGGCCAGCAGGCTAAAGCGCCGTTCGGGGAAGGCCTGGGCATAGCGGGCGATCATCTCCGCAATGTGCCCACCCTCGGTTTGGGGTTGACGGAGAAAGGCGAGGCGGGCCGGCATGTTGAAGAAAAGGTTTTCCACTGTGATGATCGTACCGGGGGGCGCGCCGTGGCTTTCACGCGCCACGATCTGTCCGCCTTCCAGACGCACCTGGGCGCCCGTCTCTTCGCTGGCGCTGCGGGTGAGAATGGTCATCTGTGAAACAGCGGCAATGCTGTTGAGGGCTTCGCCACGAAACCCCAGCGTCGTGATGTGCTGCAAGTCGTCGGCTGTGCGCAGCTTGCTGGTGGCGTGGCGTGCGACCGCCAACTCCACCTCGGCGTGGGGAATGCCGCAGCCGTTATCAATCACCCGCAGGAGGCGCCGCCCGCCCTCACGGATCTCCACGCGGATATCCGTCGCGCCGGCGTCCAGGCTGTTTTCGATCAGCTCTTTGGCTGTCGAGGCCGGACGTTCGACCACTTCGCCGGCAGCGATTTTGCCCACCACATCGGGTGGTAGAATCATAATAGCCATGATGCAACCGATTGTAGCACATGCAAGGCATTTTTGCGCTATTTTCAACGCAAAGGCAGGAATTCCGAATGTGGTCGCTGAAGACATCTGGAGAGAACCCTGTGGCAGGCCGGCTGAAGCCTCGATTCCGGGTACATCTGGAACTACTGACAAAACGGTTTGATTTGACGCGATGCGTTA
The DNA here is from genome assembly GCF_016704685.1 of Candidatus Amarolinea dominans. Taxonomy (NCBI): domain Bacteria; kingdom Bacillati; phylum Chloroflexota; class Caldilineae; order Caldilineales; family Candidatus Amarolineaceae; genus Candidatus Amarolinea; species Candidatus Amarolinea dominans. The sequence goes on along the minus strand of NZ_JADIZS010000025.1, from coordinate 69,857 downwards.
AAGGGTGTATCATACATTTGAGCTTCCCTTTCGATCGCCATTGATCTGCTTGAAAAAAATCAAATAACAAGGTGCGTAGAGCATGTACTCGTTTGACTTGACAGATGAACAGCGCATGTTGACCGAAACCGTTCAGCGTTTTGCCAGCCGCAACATGCGCGCGGTTTACCGTGAAGCCGATGATCATGGCGCCATCCCTGATGATGTCATCGCCACTGGCTGGGACCTGGGACTGATTCCAAGCGCCATTCCTGACCAGTATGGCGGTTTTGGCGCGCTGTCGGCGGTGACAGGCGCCCTCTTTGCCGAAGAGTTGGGTTGGGGGGACATTGCCACCAGCCTGCATCTGCTGGCGCCAAGCCTGGTGACCACGCCGCTGCTACTGTGCGGCACCGATGAGCAGAAAGCAGCCTATCTACCTCGTTTCTGTGACGCGACCTTCTACCCTGCCACGGCCGCGCTCATCGAGCCGCGTATCCAATTCGATCCGAATGAACTGCAAACAACGGCCACGCGTGACGGCGACGTTTATGTCCTCGATGGCGTCAAGGCCTTCGTACCGCTGGCCGACCGCGCCGACCTGCTGCTGGTCTACGCCGCGCAAGATGGCAAGACGCAGGCCTTCCTGGTGGATGCACCGATCGCCGGGCTGACCATCGGCGCGCGCGAGAAAACCATGGGTTTCAGCGCGCTTTCCCTGTACCGGGTCACGCTCAGAGGTGTGCGGGTGCCGGCCAGTAACCGCCTGGGCGGTGAGCAGGGGTGCCAGTTCGGCAACCTGCTCAACCACACCAACGTGGCGATGTCCGCTTTGGCCGTGGGGCAGGCACGCGCCGCTTACGACTATGCGCGTGAGTATGCCAAAGAGCGCGAAGCCTTCGGCGAACCGATTGCCTCGCGCCAGGCCATCGCCTTCATCCTGGCTAACATGGCGATTGAGATTGATGCCACCCGGCTGATGACCTGGGAAGCGGCCTGGAAACTCGACCAGGGGCGGGATGCGACACGTGAGGCTTACCTGGCGCGCATGCAGGCCGATCAGATGGTGATGAATGTCACCGACGGCGCGGTCCAGGTGCTGGGTGGACACGGCTACGTCAAAGAACATCCGGTGGAAATGTGGCTGCGCAATGGCCGCGGCTTCGGAACGCTGACCGGCTTAGCCATGATCTGAGACAGGTGAACGACGACGCGTCGTCATTCACCCCACGTCAAGTACGATACGGAGGACTCCAATGCCAATTGAATTCTCAGTTCCAGTAGAGGTGGCCCAACAGACGAAGTTGGCTCAGATGGCGGCCGAGCAAGTCATGCGTCGCTTGTCGCGCTACTTCGATGAACATGAGCATGAGCGACCGATCGAATACATCCAGTTCATCTGGCCGTTCATGCAGCAAATCGAGCGCAGCTATTTGCCGCGCCCGGCCAAGAACGGCGACAGCCAGCCAAAGGCCGAAGACAAGCCCAAGAAGGCCACAACCAACAATGTCAGGATGATTCACATGATCGAGGCGCTGTCCTGGGGCGATGCCGGCATCTACCTGTGTACGCCGTCGAGCGCGCTGGGCGGCGCGGCGATCAACGCGGTGGGCACGCCGGAGCAGAAAGAACGCTTCTTGCGCCGTTTCACCGAAGGCGCGCCCAAATGGGGCGCCATGGCCATGACCGAGCCACACGCCGGCTCGGACACTTCGAACATTCGGACGACCGCGCGGCTGGACGAGGCCACCCACGAGTGGGTGCTCAACGGCGAGAAGATCTATTGCACGAGCGGCGCGCTGGCGACCCAGGAGAGCAACGGCCTGGTGGTGGTTTGGGCAACGGCCGAGCGAACGGCCGGGCGCGCGACGATGAAGCCGTTCGTGGTGGAAGCCGGGACGCCCGGCATGACGGTGGCGAAGAAAGAGCGCAAGTTGGGCATCCGCGCCAGCGACACCGTCAGCCTGGTCTTCGAAGACTGCCGCATCCCGTATGACAACATCCTGGGGGCGCTGGACGCGCCCAAAGCAGGCGAGGGCAACGGCAACGGGCAGGACAAGGGCTTCAAGGGCGCCATGAAGACTTTCGATTCGTCACGGCCCTGGGTGGCCGCCAGTGCGATCGGCATTGCGCGCGCGGCGTTCGAGTTTACCCGCGACACCCTGAAGAAAGAGGGCATCAGCATGCCCTATGGCGTGCCGAAGTACAAGCTCACCAGTGTGCAGCGCGACCTACTGGAAATGGAAATGGACATTCAGGCCGGTTGGCTGCTGACGGTGCGCTCAGCCGCGTACATGGATCAGGGGCAGTCGAACAGCCTGGAAGCGGCGATGGCCAAGGCCAAGGCCGGCCTGGTGGTGACGCGGGTGACGCAGAAGGCGGTGGAACTGTTGGGGCCGCTGGGCTATTCGCACGAGTTCCTGGTGGAAAAGTGGATGCGCGACGCGAAGATCAACGACATCTTCGAAGGCACGGGCCAGATCAACACGCTGATTGTGGCGCGGCGCATCCTGGGCTACACGCGGCGCGAACTGAAGTAGCGCAGGCGCGCAGAGGAGAGATTGACGCATGTCTTATGAAATCAACCGCGCGGTCGTCATTGGCGCCGGCACCATGGGCGCCGCCATCGCCGGCCACCTGGCGAACGCGGGCATTCCTGTCACGCTGTTGGACATTGTGCCGCCGGACCTGAAGCCGGCGGAGATGACCAACCCCAAAGCACGTAACCGGATTGTGCAGGCCGGCTTCGACCGCCTGGTGAAAACAAAACCCGATAACCTGTTTTCGTCTGAAACCGCCAACCTGATCAAGTTGGGCAACCTGGAAGATGACTTCGAGGCCGCGGTCTCCACGGCCGACTGGATCATCGAGGTGATCGTAGAAAAGCTGGAGATGAAGCGGGCCTTGATGGCGCGCATCGATGCCGTGCGCCGTAAGCCGGGCGAGGACAATCGCGCCGGCAGCCTGGTGACCAGCAACACCTCTGGCTTGCCCATCCATGCCATTGCCGAAGGGTGCAGCCTGGACTTCCGCCAGCACTTCATGGGCACGCACTTCTTCAATCCGCCGCGCTACATGAAACTGATCGAAGTGATTCCGACGCCCGATTCCCTGCCCGGCGCGGTGGAGTTCATCACGCACTTTTGCGCGCGCACCCTGGGCAAAGGGGTGGTGGTGTGCAAAGACACGCCCAACTTCATTGCCAACCGCATCGGGCAGATCGCGGCGTCCTACACCATTGACTACGGGCTGGCCAACGGCTACACGGTGGAAGAAGTGGACGCGCTGACGGGTGAACTGATCGGCCGGCCGAAGATGGGGACGTTTCGCCTGGCGGACCTGGCCGGCATTGATGTGGCCTATTATGTGAGCAAGAATTTATACGGGCTGCTGCCGGACGATCCGGAGCGAGAGGTGCTGGCTTCGCCGCGCCTGGTGACGCTGTTCGAGGGGATGTTGAGCCGCAACTGGCTGGGCAACAAGACCAACCAGGGCTTCTACAAGCAGGTGACGGGCGCGGGGGGCGTGAAGGAGTTCTGGCACCTCGATCCGGCAACCTTCGAGTACCTGCAGCCGCAGAAGCCGCGCTGGAAGAGTGTGGGCGAACAGCGCTCGAAACCGCTGGCGGAACGCCTGCGCGCCCTGGCCGCGGCGGACGACCGCGCCGGCCAGCTCATCTGGTTCGTTCTCAGCCGCACGTTGGCCTACGCGGCCAACCAGGTGCCGGAGATCAGCGAGACGGTAGAAGCGGTGGACCAGGCGCTGCGCTGGGGTTTCAACTGGGAACTGGGGCCATTCGAGATTTGGGACGCCCTGGGGGTGCCAGAGACCGTCAAGCGCATGGAGGCGGACGGGCTGAAGGTGGCGCCATGGGTCAAGCAGATGGTGGCGCGCGGGCATCGTCACTTCTACTCACGCGAGGGCGACTATCTGTTCCACTATCGGCCCCTGCGGCGCCAGTTCGAGGCGGATGACCTGGACGAGAACCTGGTTTCGCTGGCGATGTGGAAGGAGCGCCGGCATCACCGCCTGATCGAGCGCAACCCAAGCGCCAGTCTGCTGGACATGGGCGACGGGGTGCTGCTGGTGGAGTTTCACTCCAAGATGAATGCGCTGGACGACGACGTCACCAAGATGATCGAGCTGGGCATGGACCGCCTGCGCACCGACTATGAAGGCATGGTGATCGGCAACCAGGGCGAGCAGTTCTGTGTGGGCGCCAACCTGGCCGCGATCGGCATGGGCGCGCAGATGAAGCAGTGGGGGCAACTGGAGCTGGCCGTCAGCCGGCTGCAAGAGACGCTGCAACGAATACGCCGAGCCAACAAGCCGGTGGTGACGGTGCCTTTTGGGCTGGCGTTGGGCGGCGGCGCGGAAGTCGCCATGGCCGGCGACCGCGTGGTGGCCGCGGCCGAGACCTACATGGGCCTGGTGGAAGTGGGTGTGGGCCTGGTCCCGGCCGGCGGCGGCTGCAAAGAGATCGTGCGACGACTGGTATCGCCACACATGAAGGTTGACAATCCGTTCCCCGGCCCCTGGCTGCAGAACGCGTTCATGACCATTGGGCAGGCGCGCGTGAGCACGAGCGCCGAAGAAGCGCGCAGCATTGGCTTCCTCAGCCCGGACGATGTGGTGGTGATGAACAAGGATTATCTGCTGGCCGAAGCCAAGCGCGAAGTGCTGGCGATGGCGTCGGCCGGTTACAAGGCGGACCATCCCGTGCGCAACTGCTATGCGGCAGGGCGCGACGCGCTGGCTAACCTGATGATCGGCATCCACCTGATGCAGGAGGGCGGTTTCATCAGCGCGTACGATGCGCATGTGGGGCGCAAGTTGGCCTATGTCCTGTGCGGCGGCGACATCAGCCAGCCGCAGTGGGTGGATGAGAAATACTTCCTGGACCTGGAACGTGAAGCGTTCTTGTCCCTGTTGGGTGAACCGAAGACGCTGGAGCGCATTTTCCATATGTTGCAGACGGGCAAGCCGCTGCGCAACTAGGCCGAACGAGGGGAATAGAATGATGATGATGATGAAAGAAGCAGTCATTGTGGCGGCCGCGCGCACGGCAGTGGGAAAATCGGGCAAAGGGTCGCTACGCACCACGCGACCGGACGACCTGGCCGCGCGGGTGATCCAGGACGTGCTGAGACAGGCGCCGGCCGTCGAAGCGTCGCAGATTGAGGATGTGATCCTGGGCTGCGCGATGCCAGAAGCCGAGCAGGGCATGAACGTGGCGCGCATCGCGGCGATGCGGGCCGGACTGCCGCACGATGTGGCCGGACAGACCGTCAACCGCTTCTGCTCGTCGGGTTTGCAGACCATTGCCCTCGCCAGTCAGCAGATTATGACCGGTATGGGCAAGGCCATTCTGGCCGGCGGCGTGGAGAGCATGAGCATGGTGCCGATGAGCAGCAACAAGTTCATGGCGAACCCGTGGCTGGCGAGCAATCATCCCGCGGCCTACACCAGCATGGGCATTACCGCGGAAAACGTGGCGCGCCAGTTCAAGATCACGCGCGCGGATCAGGACGCGTTCGCTCTGCGCTCGCATCAACGGGCGACGGCCGCGATTCAGGGCGGCAGGTTCAGGGATGAAATCACGCCGGTGCCGGTCGAGATCGTCGAGGTCGAGATGGGAACGTGCAAGCGCCTGACACGCAGCTTTGTTTTCGACACGGATGAGGGGCCGCGCGGCGACAGCACGTTGGAGGCGTTGGCCAAGCTCAGGCCGGTTTTCCATGTCAAGGGGACGGTGACGGCGGGCAACTCCAGCCAGACGAGCGACGGCGCGGCGGTGGTGCTGGTGATGGAACGGGAGGAGGCGGAGCGCCTGGGCCTGAAGCCGCTGGTGCGCTTTGTGGGCTTTGCAGTGGGCGGCGTGCCGCCGGAGGTGATGGGCATCGGTCCCATCGCGGCCATTCCCAAGGTGCTGAAGTTGACCGGACTCAACCTGGAGGACATGGATCTCATCGAACTGAACGAAGCCTTTGCCGCGCAGTCGCTGGCAGTGGTGCGGGAGCTGGGCATTGACGAGAACAAGGTCAATGTCAACGGCGGTGCGATTGCGCTGGGGCATCCGTTGGGCTGCAGTGGCGCCAAGCTGACGGTGCAGATCATCCACGAGATGCAGCGCCGCGGCAGCCGCTATGGCATGGTGACGATGTGCATCGGCGGCGGCATGGGCGCAGCCGGCATTTTCGAGAATCTTCAGTAAGATAGCGAGCCGCTCCCAGTGAGCGGTCACGACGTGAGTCGAAATACGAAAACGAGGGAAAAACAACCATGGAAGAAAAACTACGTGGCATGATGGCTTCGATGCCGACGGCATTCATTCCGGAGGCCGCTGAGGGGGTTGAGGCGACCATTCAGTATCACCTGACCGGTGAGGGCGCCAGCGATTGGGGCATTCACATCGCGGATGGCGCGTGTACGGTGAATGAGGGCCTGCTGGAGAACCCGACGTTGACGCTGACGATGGACAGCCAGGACTATGTGGATATGATCGCCGGTCGCCTGAACGGCATGAGCGCGTTCATGAGCGGCAAGCTGCAGCTCGATGGTGACATCATGCTGGCCACGCGGCTGTTCACGATGTTCAAGATGGGCAGGTAACAATTTCTAAAGGAGGCGCCGCTTTCATGGACCCTGCACGTTTGGGCCGGTTGTGGACGCGGCGCCTCTCGCGTCTGCTCGTTCTTCTGCTGGTCGCTTCTTCCGCCCTCTTCCTCACGGCTTGCGCCAAGGCACTACCCGACGGGTTGGGCGCCATCGCCTGGATGGCGAGCACCGGTCAAAACTATGACATCTGGCTGCTGGAGGATGCCGGCGCCGCGCCGCGTCAACTCACGGCCACGACCGACCTGCTGGAAGGCGCGCCAGCCTGGTCGCCTGAGCACAGGCGGCTGGCGGTGCAGGGTTTTCGCCAGAGCGGCGCGGCGCTTTATCTGCTGGAGGTCACAGACGCTCTTGCCGAGCCGCAGGCCATTGATTCAGGCGCCAGCCTCGATCAGTCAGACAGCGAACCAACCTGGAGTCCCGACGGCGCCCGCCTGGCCTTCGTGTCGGACCGCACGGGCAGCCGCACGATCTTTGTCATCAACCGCGATGGGAGTGGATTGCGCGGCCTGTTGACCGGCAACGCCGCGGCGGCCCAGGACGAAGGCGGGCCAGACTGGTCGCCGGATGGCAGACAGATTGTATTTCATCGCTTCGCCAGCGGCGAACCGTACGCCAACATCTTTGTCGTTGACGCGGAGGGCGGCGAAGCCCGGCCGCTGACCACGATCCGGGCGCGCAATATCGAGCCGGCGTGGAGTCCTGACGGTGGGCGCATCGCGTTCATGTCGGATCGGGACGATGGGGAGTTCGAGCTGTACGTGATGGCCGCGAACGGGCACGAGCAGTACCGGTTGACGCGCAACAGCTTCCCGGATGAACTGCCGGCCTGGTCGCCCGACGGGGCCTGGCTGGTGTACACCGCGCAGCCCGACAGCCTGGGCGATTATGATCTCTACGCGCTGGAGGTGGACGGCGATCGCGCCCCGCGCGTGGTGGTCAAACGACCGGGGGATGATCGCTGGCCGGCGTGGAGGTAGGGGAGTGAGGGCGTTTGGAGCGCGACGAAGGCACGAAGGCGCGAAAGGCACGAAGGCACGAAGGCACGAAGGCACGAAGGCACGAAGGCACGAAGGCACGAAGTGAGGAGTGGCAAGTGGTGATCTCTGGTCTCTGATCTCTGATCTCGGAGCATTCAGCAGCGTTTGTAAAGAAGGGAAATGTGCATGACAGAGCGACAATTTGTAAAAACAGACATCCATGAGCGAATTGCGATTTTGACGATTGACCATCCGCCGGCGAATGCGTTCAATGGGCAGACGATGAGCGATTTGAACGCGGCGTTTTGGGAGGTGCATGAGGATGCGGCGGTAAAGGTCATCATCATCACCGGCGCGGGGCCGCGCTTTTTCGTGGCCGGCGCGGACATCAAGGAGCTGGCCGCGGCCGGCGCGCAGGGGCAGGGTCGGGCGATGATCGAATTCGGGCAGGCGACCTTTGCCATGATCGAAGCCAGCCGCAAGCCGGTCATCGCGGCCGTCAACGGCGTGTGTCTGGGCGGCGGGATGGAGCTTTTCCTCTCCTGTCACATGCGCATCGTCAGCAGCGCGGCGCGGCTGGGCCAGCCGGAGATCAACCTGGGTATCATCCCCGGCTGGGGCGGCACGCAGCGCCTGACGCGGCAGATCGGCGTAGCCAGGGCGATGGAGATCATCCTGACGGGCGATCTGCTGGACGCGGCCGAGGCGCAGCGGCTGGGCTTGGTCAACAAGGTGGTGGAACCGGGCAAGGTGCTGGACGAGGCGCTGGCGCTGGCGGTCAAAATTGCATCCAAAGGCGGCCTGGCGATCCGGGCCAGCGTCAAGGCCATCTGCGAAGGGCTGAAAATGCCGCTGGCCGACGGTCTCAAGCTGGAAGTGGACGAGATGGTGGCGCTGTTGGGCAGCAGCGATGCGCGGGAGGGCTTCAGCGCGTTCGTGGAGAAGCGGCCGCCCCAATTTAGCGATTCGTGGTAACTGCTGGGTCTGCCTGGAATTCAGACAGGATTCACAGGATTGACAGGATATTCGAACTCTCGTGCCGATAGTTTTGCACACCACAGAGCAAGAATCCTGTACATCCTGTTCATCCTGTCCAAATCGGCCTGCAGGGTGAGCAGTTACGATTCGTGAGAGAATATTTTCACCAGCCCCACTGCCCGGCCGCTAACATCACATCGTCCAGGTCAACGGTGCCATCCTGATCGAAATCGTAGGCGAGGGGCGCGGGCGGGACGGTCTGACCGAAGAAGCTGGCGACGGCCTGCACATCCACTACATCTACGGCGCAGGTGTCGTCCACATCGCCGAGCGGACAAAGGCGAAAGAGGGCGACGCCGGCGGCCGGCAGGGTGGGCGTCCAGGTGAGTTGACCGCCGCTGGCGTCCACGCGCTGCCGCGTGCCGGCGATCAGCTCCCGCACGCTGAACGCGCCGTTGGCGGGCAGCCCTGCGCCGGCGCTGAAGATGGTCAGCGTGGGAGCCACGGTGCCGGCAGTCATGTTGCGGCCGGCCAGGTAGAGGCCAACGCCCGCGCCGTAGCGCTCCAGGTAGACGCTGGCGCTGCTGCTCTGCGCACTGGTCAGCGGCTGCCAGCCGGCCTGGCTGATGGCCTGGATGAGCGGAATGTACTTGATGAACAGCGGCCGGTCGCGGTTGTAGAGCGCGGGCTGATCCCAGTAGCGGTTGCCGGACGCGTCGGCGCTGAACATGCTGGGGAAAATGCCATAGAAGAGGCTGATCTGGAAGTAGGTCTCCACGCGGTTGTAGGTCAGTTGATTGAAGTTCATGTTCATCAGCGTGCCATACGGCTTCTGGTAGGACAGGGTGCGCAGGTAGAGCAGCCGGTCATCGCTGGGCGGGGTGAACTGCCCGCTCTCGTACCAGTTGACCTCTGAACCGTTGAAGTCGAAGAGATCGCCGCCCCACGGCAGCCCCAGGAACATCGCGTTCGCCATCATCAGCTTGCCGCGGGCATGCACATCCTGGCTGAGCCAGCGCGCAAACTCGTAGACCGAAAACACCTCCGGAATCGCCAGGGCATGACTGGCCGGGTCGAACGTCAGCGGCTCGGCGGCCGCGGCGAAGTGTTCCCGGCGGAAGTTGTAGACGGGCGCTTGCGATAGGAAGCTGTCAATGTACTCGCCGTCCAGCCCGGGCACGGTGCTGTACGCGCCCCACACCGAAGAATTCCAATCCATCTGCGCTTTGTTGCGCGTGTACGGCGCCACGCTGACCTCCGGGTCGGGGTTGACGGTGAAGACCGCGCAGTTGCCGCCGTTGTTGCACCAGGGCGCGGCCGTGGCCTCGTAGCGATAGCGGCCGGCCTCGTCGAAACTGCCCGCGCTGAGGGTCGCCTCGGCCATTTGCTGTTCCCAACCACTGCCATTGACATACTGATTCTGCAGATAGGCCAACACCTGGTTGTAATCGGTGTTGTTGACGTTCGGATCGCTGATCGCCATCCAGTACGACCACGGCTCCGAGACGTAGCGCAGGGTGCTGACGCCCGCGCCGTCGTCGAACGGCACCTGCGTCAGGTCGCCCTCGTGATAGACGATGTGGAAATCTTGCAGGTTGGGGATGGCGTCGAGATCGGAAAAGGCGACCCAGATGCCCTCGCCGCCCGGCGGCGTGCGCCGCGTGAACAGGGCGGGCAGGGCGTCGTAGTAACGCTGCGCGGCCGCGCGCATGCCGTTGACGCCGGCGCTCACGCTGTGGCGGTAGATCAAGAAGCGGAAAGAGGCGCGGCTCGGATTGAGGCTGGCGGCTGACGATAATCCCAGGTCGAAGGCGAGGTAGAACTGGCGGGTGACCGGACCCTGCACCAGGCGCACCTGGCGCGGCGCGTCGAGAGGAAAGGCCAGGCTCAGGCCGGCCGCGGATGAACCAGGCGCGGTGACGGCCGACCAGGGGGTGCGGCTGACGGGGCCGTCGCTCCAGCCGTCGGACGTGGTGTTGCGGAATTCGGCCGCGCCGGCAATGGGCCGGCCGCTGCGCAGGGAATCGCCCCACGTCCAGCCGCTGGCGTCGAAGGGCAGGGCAAAGTAGAGGGTGACGGCGCGATCCAGGCCGCTGGTATCGCCCAGGTCGCCGCTGATGTCCAGGTGGCCGTTTTGCACAGTCAGCGTGGCGGTCAGGGTCAGGCCCAGGGCAGGCAGGCTGGCCGTCTGCTGTAAGGCGCCGCCCGCCTGGCTGACCGCGCCGCCGAAGTGGACAAAGTCAGAACCGTTGGCAACATCGCGCACGAAGAAGCCGCCGGTGTAGGCGCGGCCGGTCGGGACGAGCGGCGCGCCATCCAGGGTGAGGGCCGCGACCGCGCCGCCGGCTTGGGTGAGCGACAGGTCGAGGCCATCGCCGGTGCTCAGGTTCAGGAGCGGCTGGCCGCTGAGGTCGGGCGGTGTGGGCGGCGCGGCGACGAGCACGTCATCGAAGACGGCCAGTTCGCCGGGCAGCGTTTGCAGGGTCAGGTCGTCGAACCAAACGGAGCCGGTGTATTCCCAGCGCAGCAGGAGGTAGAAATAGACGGTCTTGATCGGTTTGGCCGGCAGGACGTAGCTTTCCTGGTATTCCCAGTCGTGCGTGCCGGTGGCAAAGGTGACCACCTGGCCCCAGAGCCAGGTGTTGTCGGTGTACTGGATGTCTAGGTAGATCGAGTAGGCGTAGCCGGGCTGGCCGGTGAGGTTGGCGGCGCGACTCCAGCCGCCAAAGTAGAGCGGCTGCGCGACGGCCTGGTTGAGCTGCACGACCTGCGACGCGCCGCGTTCATCGCCGGCGCTGGCGTTGGTCAGGCGGATGGAGCGACTGCCGCTGTGCGCGACGACCGCATCCACGGCGTAGCCCTGCCCATACGGCGCCCAATGATCGGCGCTGGTGGCGCTGCCGCTCTCCAGGCCAGAATTCAGCAGGAGATTGGGTTGAGTCGGCGGGCCGGGCGGCATCACTTCCAGCACGGTCCAGCCATCAACGGGCGTCTGCGCGGCGGCCTGGATGGACAAGGGCGGAATCAGGAGCACAAGGAGGAGTAGCGCAAGGGAGCACACCACCGACCGATGAATTTCAATCCGCCACGTTGACATGAGAACCTCCCTCGTCGTGTTTGATGAAAATGAGAGCGGGCAGGCTATCGTCCTATGACGACGGCGGCAGCACCTTCTTGACGACCGGCTTGGAGAGGATCTGGGTTTCAGCCCATTTCCTAACAGCGGACATTAGCCAGGCCCGTAGCCGGCAGCCACTACCATCCGGCTATACTCTCAAATCGTCCAGAAATTCCGATGCCGGGTAGACGCTCGTCACCAACAGGTGATCGCGCGCCCGTGTGCAGGCCACATAGGGGGTAGTGCCATCCCACCCAGTTTCAGGCGCTCACCCCACAGGTTTGGTCAGTGCAACTAGTTTGCTGAAGAACCTTGCATCCTCGTGGTTTCGTCGGCGGTCGATTGCGCTTAACTGCGGCTTAGCATTTCTTAACTGGTGAAACAGCGAATCGTCGTTCTCGAACAACATGCGCTTACCATCTACCACGCTAAACACGTTTGCAGTGATACTGCGCCAGTTCCTACCTGGTGGCAAGGTCAGGTTCTGCCCGGTAAAGAATTCATCAATGATGCCCAGCACCGGCAGCGCAAAGAGCTCACCCTCACCGATATTCAGTTGCTTCAGTGCGGCGCTCCGGCATCAAACCAACAGGTAGTTCTCGATGTTCTTGCGCTTCCACTCAGCCAACGCGGGGTTGTTCGGATCAGGGTGGAAAGCATTCTCGCTGCTGTCATAGTCGAAGAGCATCAGCCTTGCAACCCCTGGAATGATCTGCTGCAGTGCGGCGAAATGCTCGTCCGCCTTGACTTTCATGTCCTTCTTGCTGCCACCACTCATCGCTTTGAAACAGACTTTTCCCACAGCATCCTGCGCGCCACATTGCGATGCCCACGCGCGCAGAATGCGCTCATCGCTTTCTCCTTCAACATAGAGAATGTAAGGCGATGTCATCAGGCGCATGATCTCTTCATTGGACACTTCCGCCATTGCCCGCAGCACATTCGGCGCGGATTGAGGACGGGTGGGCACTTGATTTAGCAGGGAAACGATCTGGCTGGGGTCTACACCACGTACGAACTCCTCTGCGTGTGTGGCGATCAAGAACTGAATGTTGCGCTCAAGAGATTTCCGCTTGAAGTAATCCAGAATCTCGCGTTGTAGATTGACGTGCAGGTGAGCATCCGGTTCGTCGAGCAGGATAGTTGTCGGATGGTAGCCGTACAGAAACGCCAACAATGTCAAGGTCTGATGGAAGCCGCTGCCCTGGGCGATGATGTCGTAGTCCTTGCCGTTTTGTTGGTACTGGACGGTGATGTTGACATCCTTGACTAAGTCGTATTGTGGCTCATGAATCGTGACAGAGAACCAACGCTTGATAACGTCAGCCACCTCTTGCCAGTCCGCAGGCGGTGTATAGCCTTTGGCAGCCCGCCCCGTCCTCCCCCGGAGGCGGGGCACACCCAGGAGCAAATTGCGGAGCACACTGCCAGGTTGGCCTTTGCCTACCTGTTGGCGAAAAGGAGCAATGTCCACCCGCTTCTCCGCAGTCTCCAGGCCAGAAAATGGCGGCACATAGGCGATTGTCGGCAGATCGCCCTGCTGCTCAAGCGTACGGAATTTCGCCCAACCATCGCCAGGAATCGCGTAGATCGCCTGTGGCGAGTGATAGCGTAATTGCACACCAAACGAATCGGTCTCGCCGGTCGCCCGCCGCCATTCGACACGAATCCCGATCAGGATGTATTCCTGCTTCTTGGCGCCATTGACCAGGGGCCAGTGCCGATCGGTTTTGTCCTTCCACAACAGGTTGAACTCCGGCACCGGTAGCGCGGTGAAGTTAGGCAACACGACCTGAATCCCCTTGGAGCCGGTGCGCTTTGAGCGATGAAATTCGTCCACGCAGAACTGCCAGATGGCCAGTGCTTGGAGCACTGTGCTCTTTCCGCTATTATTGCGCCCAACCAGAAGATCGAACTGAGTGAACTCGTAAGTCTGTGTACCGATGCTCTTGAAATTGTGAAGCGTCAACCTGGTGATCATCTGTGCGTCCTTTCATTTCCGATCTGCGGCGCCATGATTTTCGATACCGCCAAAGAGTTGGCATTGTACATCAGCTCACCTTGAACACCTTCATCACCTCATCGCCCAGGTGATTGATGACCTTCACTGCGATGCGGCCCGAGGTTGGTTTGGCGAAGGGCCGGGAGGTGTCGCTGTTGAGGGTGGCCCAGGCCTCTTCGTTGATCTCGGCCTTCAGGGTGGTCTTGAGCGCGCTGTAGGGATCGTTGGCGCCCAGGAAGTAGACGTGGCGCACGAAGAAGCTTTCTTCGTTGTAGTCGGTGTCAATGAACCAGCAGGCGATGCCTTCGGGGCCGTCGCTGCGCACCTCGCCGGTGTTGGGATGGAAGACGTCCACGCCGTTGATCTTGACACGCACCTGGCCGCCTTTCAGCGGGCAGCAACGTGATATCCGGCTCGCCGAAGATGACGAAGAGATTGCCCTTGCCGGTGTTCTTGAGCTCGCCGGCCATGTGCAGGTCGGCGTTCATGCGCGCCTTGAGCACGGGGATGCGGCCGAGCTTGCTGAACTCCGTGGTGTGCGCCTCGTAGTTGAACGCGCAGGCGATGAGCACGTCGAATCCCGCCTCACCGCACTCCTTGGCCGCGGCCACCAGGTCGGGCTTGTTCACGGTGCCGAATTCCGGGCCGATGAAAATGCCCGCGCGCTTCTCCGTCTCACCCTCCAGGTAGCGGCCCTCGGCGCACAGGTAATATCCCGGCCACGCGGTGAGGCTGGTAAAGACGATCCGGTCGTCCTTGTGCGCCTGCTGCACGCCGGCGATCTTGAGATTCTCCAGGATCATCGAGGCGAAGTCCTGGCCTTCGGCCGCGCCGCCCTCCTTGAGCGTATCAATCAGCTCGTCGTCCTCGTCCACGCCCAGCACGCGGTGCGGCGAGAGGCTCTCGACCGTGAACGGCCCGGCCACGCGCACCCGCTTCTTGTCCTCGTAGGGCTTGTCGTAGAGGAATTCGAACTCGGCTTTGGCCGCGATGGAGGCGTCAATCTCCCGCTGGCGCGCGCTGCGCGCCTGCCACCAATCGGCGTGGATCTGTTGGTCCGGCGCGGGCCACGGGTCGGCGGCGCGCTCCGGCAGGTCGGCCAGGGTGTAGCTGCGGCCCAGGCTGTGGTTGATCGCTTGCAGCCACTCCGCCATCTTGCGGGCGTTGCCTTCGTCGCCGCGGGCCTGCTCGGCCTTGAGTCTGTCGAAAAGCTGCGCGGTCGCCGCGGGCCAGGGGTCTTCGGCCGCGCGGGGAACCTCCCACTCCTGCCAGGCCTTGCCCAGACTGGCGTTGAGTTTCTCGCGCAGCGACTCCAGGGTCTCCTGCCACTTCTCCCAGATCACGTCAATCTCGGCGTTGTTGGCGATGGATTTGAGGGTGATGTGCGGCACGCGCTCGTAGACGAAGCCGTGACGGAGGTTGCCATGCACCGGCTGCGTGGAGGGTGCAGTGCGGGTGACTTCGGCTTCCTTGAGCTGGCCGTCGCGCGAATCGGCCAACAGGTAGTAGGCATAGCGCGCGCCCATGATGCGGGCGCGCGCCAACGCCAGCGCGACGCGCGAGGTATCAATCGTGATCCAGCGCCGGCCCCAGTGCTCGGCGACATAGGCGGTGGTGCCGGAGCCGCACGTCGGGTCGAGCACGAGGTCGCCGGGGTCGGTGGCCATGAGGATGCAGCGCTGAATGACCTTGGCATCTGTCTGAACGACATAGATGCGAACATCACCTACAAAACCTCCGCCAGCCGTGTCAAGCCAAACATTGTTCCTCTTCTGCGTCGCATAGTCTTTCCAGTAACGAGCGAATCGAAGCGTGTTTCCCTTGGTGATTAATCGGTTCGCTTTACCAAGACGCGTCATGTTAGTAAAGGTTGTAGTCCAGTGTCGGTTCTTCGGCACTGAGTAGCTTGCCCCTGGTATTCGAAGTCGTAGCCGAGAGAGTCAACCCACCCGTCCGAGTTTAATGGGTTTCTTGAGATTGGTTCGCCGAGGTTCGGAATCTGCGTGGGGTCAGATACGCCAAGACCGGCAATCGGGTGTCTGTCAAAAGGTGCTACCTCAAGTGTATCGAAGAAAAGCAAATCCTTCTCTCCAAACTCCTTAACATCCGGAACTGAGCGGAATTTGAGACTCGCTTGGGACTTCGCAAACCACACGATATGGTCATAATTCGACTGCAAGTAATTGGTGTCAAACGCACCCGACTTCTTGAAAGCGATTACCGCAATCAGATTATCCTCTCCGAATACTTCATCCATCAGCGCCCGGATGCGGTGGACATTTTCGTCGCCGATCTGCACGAAGATGGAGCCGGAATCGGTGAGTAGATCCCGCGCCACGGTGAGCCGGTCGCGCAGGTAGGTGAGGTAGCTGTGGATGCCGTCGCGCCAGGTGTCGCGGAAGGCTTTGACCTGCTCCGGCTCGCGGGTGATGTGCTCCGGGTTGCCGTCCTTGACGTCGCGGCTGGTGGTGCTCCACTGGAAGTTGCTGTTGAACTTGATGCCGTAGGGCGGGTCGAGGTAGATGCACTGCACCTTGCCGCGCAGCCCCTCGCGCTCGGCCAGGCTGGCCATCACCTGCAGGGAATCGCCCAGGATCATGCGGTTCGACCAGTTCTGGTCGTGCCGGTAGAACTCGGTCTTGGCCTCTTCGCTGGGCAGGCCGTTGAAATCGGCGAAGAGGTCGAGCTGCGCTGCGGGCGGCTGCGTCCGGCTGCGCGCGGTCTGCCGCACCAGGTCATCCACCAGCACCTTGGGGTGGACCTTCTCCTGGATGTAGAGAGGCGGCGCGAGCACGACCAGATCGCTCCAATCCCGCATGTCCTTGCCGCGCCAGACGAGCTGCGGGTCCAGGTCGCGGTTGCGGCGCTCGTACGCGACGTGCAGGGGAGATTGCTCCTCCTGCTTCAGCACCGATTGGTATTCGGCCGTGGGGATGTTGCGGCGCGTGGCCTCGTCGTGCTTGAGGGTTTCGACGGATTTGGCGGTGGTGATTTGGGCCATCCTGTGATCTCCGTAAATTCATGCGTCCCTACGGGACGGGTGTCGGGCCGGTGTGTCGTCGTCCAAATTCATGTGTCCCTACGGGACGTGCCGGGCGGGCGTCGTCGTCCAAATTCATGTGTCCTTACGGGACGTGCCGGGCGGGCGTCGTCGTCCAAATTCATGCGTCCTTACGGGGCGGATGTCGGGCCGGTGTGTCGTCGTCCAAATTCATACGTCCCTACGGGACGGGTGTCGGGCGGGTGTGTCGTCGTCCAAATTCATGTGTCCCTACGGGACGTGCCGGGCGGGCGTCGTCGTCCAAATTCATGTGTCCTCGGGACGTCCGGGCGGGCGTCGTCCAAATTCATGCGTCCTTACGGGGCGGATGTCGGGCCGGTGTGTCGTCGTCCAAATTCATACGTCCCTACGGGACGGGTGTCGGGCGGGTGTGTCATCTAAATTCATACGTCCCTACGGGACGGGATATGGTCGCGCGTCTTGTCCCGTAGGGACACCTGACCTTAGCCCGGTCATTCATGGCCGGGTATTCATGGCCGGGTATTCGTGTCGTGCGATACGCGATCGTCCCGTAGGGACGGTTGAATTTATTATCCCCACAAATAGCGTTCATCGTATTCAACCTCGTGCCTTTGCAAGAAATCCAGATACTCCGCTTGAAAACCTTGCTTTTGGTGGTGGGCGCGTTGATTTTGGATGTAACGCACCACCGCCGGCAACCCGGACTTGCTGACCGTGAAGGCGCCGTAGCCTTCTTGCCAGGCAAAGGCGCGTAACTCTGGGAAGGTCTCGTGAATCCACTTGGACGAGTCACCCTTCAGGTATTGCGCGATCTGGCTCGGCGCAAGCGTCGGCGGCGCCATGGTCAGGGCGTGGATGTGGTCGTCAATCCCGCCGATCTGCAGAGCGGTCAGGTTGTGATGGCGCGCCACGCCGCCCATGTATTCCCATACCCGTTGCTCGATCTCTGCCCTGATGTAGGGCACGCGATTCTTGGTGCTGAACACGATGTGATAATAGAGCGATGTGTAGGTGTTGGCCATTGTTGGTTCTCCATAAATTCAGGCGTCCCTACGGGACGGGGGTGGTACATGAATGCTATCCATCTACATTCAGGCGTCCCTACGGGACGGGGGTGGTACATGAATGCTATCCATCTACATTCAGGCGTCCCTACGGGACGGGGGTGGTACATGATGCTACATTCAGGCGTCCCTACGGGACTGCGAAGGGTACGAGCATCTTGTTGAACTCGTTTTCGATCTTGGCCGCGAAGTCGGCCTGGATCTGATAGACCTCGGTAAACTCGGCGAAGGCCCAACGGCCATAGACGCCCAGGTGATTCACGCCGGGCGCCCAGTAGGTCTCCATGGTGGACTTCTTCTCTTTGGCGTCCTCGCGGCGGTAGCCTTTGATTTCCACGATCAGGTGCAGCAGGTCATCGTCGCCGCGGCTGTCATCCACCAATACGATGAAGTCCGGGATGTAGCGCCGTGTCTCCGAGCCGTAGCGGTAGGGCACTTCCAGGCCCAGGTTGTGGTTCTTGACGTAGGCCCGCACGCGTGGGTGCGATTCGGCCACGCGGCAGAACTCGGCCTCCCAATCGCTGTCGAGAATCACCCAGTTGACGTGGCAGCGCCGGGGGTCGGTCTGCCAGCGGTTCATCTTCGACGTGTTGAAATTGACGTGGAGGGTGGAGCCGGTGGGATTGTACGAATCGAGCACCGCCTTGATGGGCCGCTCGCCCTGGAACGCGCGTGTGATGGCGGCCGTGATGCGCTTGCAGGCCATGTCGGCCAGCTCCTGGTACATCAGTTGGGCCGGATACGTGCCGCCTTTGCAGACCAGGCAGGTGTCGAGCCACTCTTTGGTGATGCGCTTGAGTTGGCCGAACAGATGCAGCTTGGGTTCTTCGCCGGGGTCGCGCCACTTGGTGTAGAGCAGGCGCTTGGTGACATGAAAGAGCAGGGTCGAGGGCCGCATGTCCTTCAGGTGCTCCAGGCTCAGGTCAACCTCCTGCCCGATGATGCCGGCGTTGCGGGTGATCGAGGGGCCGACGAGATCCGGCGTCAGCTCCAGGACCGAGTCGGCGTTGAATTGGGCGGTCAGCCGCTCTTCGGGCAGCTCGACGCGGTAACCGACGACGCGCGGGAAGCAGATTTCCAGGGCGTCGCGATCCGGGCGCACGGCCTGCACGTGAATCGTTTCGCGCGGCGGCTGCGGCGGCGCCACGACCGGCTTGGCCGTGAAGTCGAACGGGATGCCCAACACGTCGGCGTATTCGGCGTCGAACAGTCCGTCTTCGTTGAGGTCATAGGATTGGCGACGCAGCGCCCGGCCGATCACCTGCTCGCACAAGAGCTGGGTGCCGAACGCGCGCACGCCCAGCACGTGCGTCACCGTGTTGGCATCCCACCCTTCAGTCAGCATGGACACTGAGACCACACAGCGGATCGCCTCGCCGAGCCGCCCCGGCTTGCCCACGGTGTTCATCACCTCGCGCAGCAGGGCCTGATCCGTGAGATTTTCTGCCTGGCGGATGTCGCCGGTGCGCTCGATGATCTCCCGCCGGAAACGCTCGATCTCGTCGGCGGCCATTGCACGGAAGTTGTCATCCAGCGCCTCGCCGGATTCGAGTTGTTCGCTGTCAATCAACAGTGTGTTGGGGCGGGCGAGTGGGTTGCCGTGCTCATCGAAGTTGCGAAACAGCGCCAGGCGGCCGTTCTCCAACGTGGTGGAACCGTCCTCGTTCACGCGCTGGAAGCCTGAGATGTAGTCGTAAACCAGCTTGGAGGTGGAGGTGTTGTTGCAGACGACGATGAAACAGGGCGGCACGCGGATGCCGTTCTCCTGCCAGAGGTCGAAAGTCTTCTGATAATGGCCGTAGAGCGCTTCGAGCGCGGTCTGCAGCTCCACCGGCAGGCTCAGGGGATCGAGCGTCTTGGCCTTGCCGCGGCCCTTCTTGGGCATGCGGGTGCGAATGTGCTCCCAGAGGTTGCGGAAGCGGGGCATCTCCTCACCGGGGATGTTGTCGGCTACAGGCACGCGCGGCAGCTTGACGATGCCGCACTCAATGGCGTCCATCAGCGAGAAGTCGCTCATGGTCCAGGGGAAGAGCGTGCCCTCGGCGTAACCTGAGCCGCGCAAGAAGAAGGGAGTCGCCGACAGATCCATGACCCGGGCGAGGCCAAGTTGACGATTCACAGCTTCGAGGCCTGAGATCCAGACGCGGGCCGCCTCGTTGTTTTTCTGCGCTTCGTCGCGGTCGTCGCCCGCCAGGTCCCCCTCGTCCTCGTGGGTTGGCTTCTCGCGGTAGCAGTGATGCCCCTCGTCATTCAGCGCCAGGATGTTCTTCATCCCCATCAGGTCGGGCATCACGCGCTGGATCATCTGGCCCTCGGTTTCCAGCGTATCGAGCGCGGCGCCGCGGCCCTGCAGCAGGGCGCGGCCGCCCCTCGAAAGCTCCAGACGTTCACGCCGCAGGAAGGCATGGTAGTTGGTGATGACGATCTTGGCGCGATCAAGGTCGCCGAGCATGTCGTTGGGCACGAGTTCGCGGTCCTGGTAGTAGCTGTCCGGATCGTTGGGCAGCAGGACGCGCAGCCGGTCGCGGATCGTCAGGCCGGGGGTCACGATCAAGAAACCACGCGTAAACTTCTTGCTATTGGGTCGGCGCACGGCGTTGACCGTCTGCCAGGCGATGATCATCGCCATGACGGTCGTCTTGCCCGCGCCCGTAGCCAGTTTGAGCGCCAGGCGTAGCAACTCCGGGTTGGCGTCGTGGTTGGCGTTGGCGAGGTGCTCCAGAAAAACCTTGCCGGTTCTGTCGTTAGGCGCCACTTCGGTCAGCCAGATGGCGGTCTCGACCGCCTCGATTTGGCAGAAAAACGGCCGGGCGTTGTTGAAAGGATGGTGGCGCCAGTGTTCGAGCAGCCGCGCTGTTTCCGGGGTCACGCCCCAATGGGCCGCATTCGGAATCGCGCGCCACTGGTCCACGCGCTGCCGCAGGGCATTGATGATCGGTGTGGGATCGTACTGCTGCTGTTGAGTCGAGAGACCGGCGCCCTCGTCGAAGATGAACTGCTGCTGCTGGCCCGATCCCTTGCGTTTTCTCGGCTTGGGCACCGGGGTGATGAATTCAGCCCGGCGACGATTCTCGATGATCCGCTGCGTCGGCTGACCTTGGCTGTCAAGCTCCCAGTGGCGCGCGGGATAGGCATACGGTGAGTTCAGAATCGGTTGCTCGAAGAAGCGGGTTTCCATGTCACTGCCCTCTCAATACCCTCTCCACCTTTGAGCATGGGTTCAAAGTTAGGGGCACACTGCCCTGCGGGTCACCAGGTTGCATGGGTTTCACCTATAGTTACTCAGTCACGGCCTCAAATCGTCCAGGAATTCCGATGCCGGGTGAACGCTCGTCACCAGCATCCTCAATTTGGGCGTCCCGTAGACGCGGGGCGAGATTCGTCATGATGCGCAATTCATGCGTTCCCTACGGGACGCGACGCGATGGCTAAGTTCAGGCGTCCCTACGGGACGCGACGCGATGGGTTTTGATTTGCTAAGTTCGGGCGTCCCTACGGGACTACGGGACTACGGGACGCGGCGGAAAAGGGCGTTGTGTCCCGTAGGGACACCTGACTTTAGCAACGTACGCACACACAACGCGTCATCGTCCCGTAGGGACGGTTGAATTTATCCCCACAAATAGCGTTCGTCGTATTCAATCTCATGTCTCCGTAGTAATTCAAGGTACTCCGCTTGATAGCTTCGTTTTTGGTGGTGGACGCGTTGATTTTGGATGTAACGCACCACTGCCGCTACGCCTGATTTACTTACGGTGAAGGCGCCGTAGCCTTCCTGCCACGCGAAGGCGCGCAATTCCGGGAAGGTCTCGTGAATCCATTTGGAGGTGTCGCCCTTGATGTGTTGTGCGATCTGGCTTGGCGCGATGGTGGGAGGCGACATGGTCAAGGCATGAATATGATCGTCAATGCCGCCGATCTGCACGGCGGTCACGTCGTGATGGCGCGCGACGCCGCCCATGTATTCCCATACCCGTTGCTCGATCTCTGCCCTGATGTAGGGCACGCGATTCTTGGTGCTGAAGACGATGTGGTAGAAGAGGCATGTGTAGGTGTTGGCCATTTTTGGGTCTCTCGATTCAGGCGTCCCTACGGGACGAGGGGGGGGGAATGATTCATGGGGGCGTCTAAATTCGGGCGTCCCTACGGGACGAGGGGGGGAATGATTCATGGGGGCGTCTAAATTCAGGCGTCCCTACGGGACGAGGAGGGGAATGATTCATGGGGGCGTCAGGCTCAATTAGGTTGCATTTGTAGTTCCACACACCAGGTTGCGAATCCCGTCCAAGTCTACCATTACATTATCACCGCGTTGGAACGCCATAGATCGCCCTCCAGTCATCATAGACAGCGTCTTCCTCGTTGTCCCATTCCTTTTCGAACGCTGACAGGCTCAAGTGGCGCCAATCGGCTTCTTCGTCGATTTCTTTCGTCAAAACGCTATCGAGCAGAAAGCGCGCCAGGAGCAATCGTTCTGTCAAGGTCAAACGCTCAGCAACATCGAGAACTTCGGCTATCCGTGCCGTTGCACCTACACTTAGGGCTGTCATTAGAACCCTCCTTACCCTATACGATTTCCAATGACAGATTATACACCACCTGCCAAATTGCCCTGCTCAGACTTGGTCTTGCTTGGGATTTACGCTTCTACGTCACCCGCCCCGTCCTGCGGGCTATCCGCCGGCGCGACTTCGCGGCCGTGTGAGCCGCCGGGGTCCGGGCCGACGATGCCTTCTTGCTCCATCAGTTCGATGAGGCGGGCGGCGCGGGTGTAGCCGATGCGCAGGCGGCGCTGGAGGAGGGAAACCGAGGCGCGGCCGGCTTCGCGCACGACGTTGACCGCTTCGTCGAAGAGGGCGTCGCGGGTCGGTTGCGCGCCAGCCTGACCGGCGAACATTTCGTCGAACAGCGGCGCTTGAATGACGGCGCCGGGCGGGGGCAGGGTGGTCTTCAGCAGTTCTTCGGTGGCCGCTGCGGACGGCGGCGCGGTGACCGGCGCCTGGCCTGGTGTGGCCGGCTGCGGCCAATTCACCGCGGGCTGCGCCGAGGAAGAAAAGCCGGGTGCGGGCGGCATGCGCAGCCCCGCGGGCGCGGACGGGGTCAGCGGACGGCTGGTCGGCGCCGGGGCGTCGAAACCGGCCGGGCTGTGCCACGTCACACCGGACGCGGAGGCGCCGGCGGGGGGGCGATTTTCTGCGGGTGCGCCGGCGGGCATCTGCGCTTCCACGGGCATCGAGACAGCCGCGGCGCCGGCAGGCTGCTGGTTTTGCCAATGCTCCACCAGGCGATGTAGCTCGCGGTCCGCGACGAAACAGCCCTGCAGACGCACCAGGTTGGGCGAGGTGGGGTCCATGAAGAGCATGTCACCGCGGCCCAGCAGGCGTTCCGCGCCCGGCTGATCCAGGATGACGCGTGAATCAATCTGGCTGGTGACGGCAAAGGCGATGCGGGCCGGGAAGTTGGCCTTGATGAGGCCGGTGACCACATCCACGCTGGGCCGCTGCGTCGCCAGGATCAGGTGGATGCCGGTGGCGCGGGCCATCTGCGCCAGGCGACAGATGTAACGCTCGACTTCATCTGGCGCGGCCATCATGAGATCGGCCAATTCGTCAATAATGATGACGATGAAGGGTAACGCGGTCTGGCCTTTGGCCGCTATCTTTTCGTTGAAGCTCTCGATGTTGCGCGCGCCGAGCTGGCTGAACATCTTGTAGCGGCGATCCATCTCACGCGTGGCCCAGGCCAGGATCGGCACCACCCGATCCACCTCGGTGACCACCGGCGCAATCAGGTGCGGAATGCCGTTGTAGGTGGTCAACTCTACCCTCTTGGGGTCCACCATCAGCAGGCGCAGGGTGTCTGGCGTGTGATTGAACAGCAGGCTGGCAATGATCGTGTTGACGCAGACCGACTTACCGGAGCCGGTGGCGCCGGCGATGAGCAGGTGCGGCATCCGGGCCAGGTCGCCGACGGCCGGTTGACCGGAAACATCCTGCCCCAGGGGCAGTTTGAGGCGCGACTTGATGTTCAGATAGACTTCCGACTCCATGACGCTGCGCAGGGTGACGAGAGCCGTCTGGCGGTTCGGCACCTCCAGGCCCACGATAGAGCGCCCCGGCACCGGCGCTTCGATGCGGATGGGCGACGCTTCCAATGCCAGCGCCAGGTCGTTGGACAGGGCCTGAATGCGCGCCACTTTGATCTTGACATCCTTTTCGATGGTCTTGTCCAATGTCGCCATGAGCAGCTCGACCATCTGTGTTTCCAGTTGATCGGGCGCAGGCTGCTCCTGGCCCAAGCGCGCCAAGCGCGCCCGCGCCTCCGCCTCCCACTGCAAACGCTCGCCCCGCGGCAGGCTGCGCAGACGCTGCAGGGCCTCCTGCTGCATTTCGGTCTCGCTCTTGCGGTAACGCTTCTTGACGAAGTCAGGGCGCAGGCCAAACTGGGTGACGGCGGGGCCGCGATTGACCTCGACCACCGTCACCGGCACACCAAAGGCGCGCAGCGTATCTTCGATCAGGCGTGCGCGGCGCGCCAGGTCCTCCACGCTAAGCTCCTGATCTATGGCCTCATCCAGCATGTCCTCGATGAAGGGCAGTTGCCAGGACGGGCGATTCTCTGCGAACACGCCGGTGGGAGGGCGATTTTCTCCCATCGCGCCGGCGCTGATGGGCGGCAGGCGCGTCTCGCCCGCCCGTAATGGCGCGGCGCCGGGCGCTGTGGGTGTGGAGCCGCCCAGGCGATAGGCAGACGCAGCGCCGGCCGGCAGGCTGCCGATGACGCGCGGCTCCACCACCTCGACGCGGTCAGCGCCGGTCGGCTCGCGCCAGTGACCCAGCCAGGTGCGCGCGCGTTGCCAGATCGTGGGCGGCAGCGCAGCGGCGATGTCGGTAATAAAAGGCGGGTTGATGAGCAGCGGCAGCCCATCCGGCCCGACTTCGGCCGCCGGCAGCGGCTCGCCGCGCAGATAAGCGATGGCGCGGCGTGTGCGTGTCAGCCCGATCAGCGTCAACAGCCCCACCCCAGCCAACAGCAGGAGCACGATGGCCATGCCAGCCGGGCCAATGCCCCTGACCAGCAGGTCGGTCAGACTGAAACCGAGGCGCCCGCCGCCGCCGCCTTGCTCGGCCAGCAGTTCGGGATCGGCCGAATTCGCCAGCCAGTGCGCCAGCGCCTCGAACACGACAAAGAGCACTCCCAGGCCCACCAGGCGCGGCAGGGCCGGTGCGCGGTGGCTGGCCACTTTGCGCAACAGCAACCAGATGCCCACGCTGCCAAACAAGACCGGCGTCAGCCAGACGCCGACGCCGAAGCCCCGGCGCAGGACCTGGATCCAGCCTTCGGTCAAGGTGCCGCGCGGCGAAATCAGGCTGAAGAAGGTGATGACGGCCACGGCCAGAAGAATGACGCCCAGCGTATCGTCGCGCACCATGAATTCGAGGAAGCGATCCACCTGCTCGCCCAGGTTGATGCCAGGCGGTTCCTCCGTGGCGGCGCGCCCGCGCGTTCCCGCGCCGCCACGCGGCGCCCGTGGCTTGCCGGCGCTCGCCGCCCTCGGTTTGCGGGTGTCCTTCTGGCTGCCCCCGCCCTTCTTGCTCACTGCCTTAGCCATGCCGTGTCATCCTGAATGCAAAGTGCAAAGTGCAAAGTGCAAAGTGCAAAGTGCAAATTATACTTCAACCACCAGCGGCAAAATCATCGGGCGGCGCCGCGTCTGCTGATAGAGGAAATCGGCCAGCACCTGTTTGATGCGGTTGGAAAGGCTACCGTGCGGCGCGCTGTGCGCCACGGCCGCCCACACACGGTCACGCGCCTGGTTGAGCAGGTCGTCGCTCTCGTTGACGTTGACAAAGCCACGCGTCAAAATTTCGGGCGCGGCCACTACCTCACCTGTGGAGTCCATGGTGACGATGGCGACCACGAAACCATCCTGCGACAGATGATGGCGGTCACGCAGCACGACTTCGC
This sequence comes from Candidatus Amarolinea dominans, assembly GCF_016704685.1. Taxonomy (NCBI): domain Bacteria; kingdom Bacillati; phylum Chloroflexota; class Caldilineae; order Caldilineales; family Candidatus Amarolineaceae; genus Candidatus Amarolinea; species Candidatus Amarolinea dominans. The sequence goes on along the minus strand of NZ_JADIZS010000025.1, from coordinate 44,131 downwards.
TGATCTCGCCTACCGTCACGCCGTCTACGAGCACATGCCCTTCGGTCACGCGCTCACCGATCGTCAGGCCGGTCGTCTGCACCTGCAGTACCTGACCGCTTTCGATGATCTGTACGTTCTCCGCGGCCATGCCCATTTCCAGGGCCAGGCGGGCGTGCAGCACCAGGTGACGGTACTCGCCGTGAATGGGTACAAAGAAGCGCGGCCGCGTCAGGCTGAAGAGGAGCTTATAATCCTCCTGGCTGCCATGACCCGACACATGCACATCCCCCAGGCCCGAATAGTGTACATCCGCACCCAGGCGGAACAGGTTGTTGATCGTCCGATTGACCAGGACCTCATTGCCGGGAATGGGCGTCGCGGAGATGATGACCATGTCGCCGGGGCGAATCTTGAGATTGCGGTGTTCCCCCATTGCCATGCGCACCAGGGCCGACGTTGGCTCGCCCTGGCTGCCGGTGCAGACAACCGCCACCTGGTTCGCCGGCAGATTGTTGATCTGGTCCGTGCTCAACAGCTCATCGGCGGTTGCGTCCAGGTAGCCCAGTTGCGTCGCCATCTTCACATTGTTCACCATGCTGCGCCCCACCGTGCCCACGCGGCGGTTATAGCGCCGCGCGGTGGTGATCACCTGCTGCACGCGTGAGATGTTGGACGCAAAGGTTGCCACGATCACGCGACCGGCCGCCAGGCCGAAGAGGCGGTCGAACGCCAGGCCCACTTCCCGTTCTGAGGGGGTGAAGCCAGGGCGTTCCGCGTTGGTCGAATCGCTCAGCAACAACAGCACGCCCCGATCGCCCAGCTCGCTCAGCTTGGCAAAATCGGTCAGCTTGCCGTCCACCGGGTGCGCGTCGAACTTATAATCGGTCACATGCACCACCAGGCCCACCGGCGTCGTAATCGCCAGGCCTACAGCGTCCGGGATGCTGTGGCAGACATGGAAGAACTCCACCTTGAACGGGCCTAACTCCAGCACGTCCTTGGTGCTCACGGTATGCATCTGCGTCCCGGTGATGCGCGCCTCCCTGAGCTTGACCTCCACCAGGCCCCGCGTCAGGGGCGTGGCATAGACGGGCACCGGCAGTTCCGGCAGGATATAGGGCAGCGCGCCGATATGATCCTCATGCCCGTGGGTCAGGATGATGGCGCGCACCCACTCCTTGCGCTCGACCAGGTATTCGATGTCGGGAATCACCACATCTACGCCGAGCATTTCGCTTTCGGGGAACATCAGCCCGGCATCAATGACCAGGATGTTTTTGTCGTATTCGATGACCAGCATGTTCTTGCCAATCTCGCCCACACCGCCCAGCGGGATTACCCGCAGCATCTCAGGTTCCAAGATTCTGTCTCCAATAATTAGTGTAAATATCCCTGGATGACCAGCCAGTCGAACGCTTCTTGAACAACCTGGCGCAGCGGCGTTTGAGGCAGGCCCAACTCACGGATGGCCTTCGACGGGTCGAAGTAAAAAGGCTCGGCGCCCAGGCGGATCAGGTCGGCGGTCACCGGCAGCGGCCAGGGCGACACCCGGCTTGCCAGGCCGGTCAGCGCGGCCAACGGCGCCACACTGACACGGGGCAGCACCAGGGTTGGCGCAGGCACACCGATCACCTCGCCGATCAGGCGGGCAAACGCGGGCACGCTCACATTCTGGCCGCCCAGCAGATAGCGCTCGCCCACGCGACCGTGCGCTGCGGCCAGCAAATGCCCTGCGGCCACATCGGCCACGCCAATCACATTGACGCCGCCCGGCAGCACAAAGGGCAACTGGCGTTTATAGACACCCACGATCAGGCTGTCCGAGCCGAGGTTGACATCGCGCGGCCCCAGGATGACCGTAGGATTGACGATGACCGCGGGCAGGCCCTGCGCCACATAGTCCTGCACGACCAGCTCGGCCAAATGTTTGCTGTGGCCATAGGGGAAACGGTTGGGGGAGACATTCCAGGTTTGCGCCTCCGTGGCTGGGCGCCCCGCCGGCGGGATACCCAGCGCGGCCGCCGATGAGGTGTGTACGACTCGCGGCACGCCGCCCGCCAACGCAGCCGCCATCACGTGACGCGTCCCCTCCACGTTGACCTGGAACATGCGCTCACGGCTGCTGCGCCAATAGTCGGCCACACCCGCAGCGTGGTACACCACCTGGCAGCCTTCCAGCGCTCGTTGGACAGAGTCACGGTCGAGCACATCGCCCAGCGCTGGTTCGAAGGTCAGCCCATCCAGCGCGTGCAGCCGGGATGAGGAGCGGTGCAGAACACGCACCCGCCAGCCCGTCTGCGTCAACGCGGCCACCAGGTTCGCGCCCACAAAACCAGTCGCCCCCGTCACCAACGCCAATTTCATCATTCCCTAAATCAACCCCATCTCCTTCCCCACCTTCGCAAACGTCTCGATCACCCGGTCCAGTTGTGCATTGTTGTGGGTTGCCATGTAGCTGGTGCGCAGGAGCGAAAGGTTGAGCGGCGCGGCCGGGGGCAGGACAGGGTTGACGAACACGCCGGCTTCGAATAGAGCTTTCCAGACATGGAGGGTCAGCATATCGTCGCCGATGATGACCGGCACGATGGGCGTTTCGCTGTGGCCGGTGTTGAAGCCGAGGCTGGTGAGTCCGTCGCGCACGCGGGCCGCGTTGCGGATGACACGATCACAACGGTCCGGCTCCTCGCGCATGATTTTGAGCGCGGCCAGCGCGGCGGCCGTGTTGGACGGCGGCATCGAAGCGCTGAAGATGAACGAGCGCGCCGCGTGTTTGATGTAAAAAATGATTTCTTCAGCGCCGGCGATGAAGCCGCCGAGCGAGGCGAAGGCTTTGCTGAAGGTACACATAATCAGGTCAACGTCCTGGGTCACGCCAAAATGGGCTGCGGTGCCCCGGCCTCCGGCCAGGATACCGACGGAGTGGGCATCGTCTACCATCAGGCGCGCGCCATAGCGTTGGCAAATGGGGATGTACTCCGGCAGCGGTGCGATGTCGCCACCCATGCTGAAGACGCCGTCCACCACCACCAGTTTACCACGACCGGCGGGCAGACCGGCCAGCACGCGCGCCAGATCGCGCGCATCGTTGTGCTTGAAGCGTTTCATCTCACCCAGGGCCAGCCGGCAGCCATCCACGATGCTGGCATGGTCGTCGCGATCAATCACCACATAATCATCCCGCCCCACGAGAGCAGAGATAGTGCCCAGGTTGACCTGAAAACCGGTGCTGAAGACCAGAGCTGCTTCTTTGCCCACAAACTCGGCCAGCTCACGCTCCAGTTGTTCGTGCATATCCAGGCTGCCATTCAGGAAGCGTGACCCCGTGCAACTCGTGCCAAAGCGCCTGATGGCTTCAAGCGCCGCCTCTTTGACCCGCGCATCGGTCGTCAATCCCAGGTAGTTGTTGGAGCCGGCCATGATCAAGCGGTGACCGTGGTACTCGACTTCGGTCCCGTCATTTTCCGACAAGGGCAAAAAGTACGGATAATAGCCCTGGGCCATGGCCTGACGGGCTTCCATGAAGGCGCCATGACACTTGGCAAAAATATCCTTGCCCTGCGGCTCAACCACGGGGTTATCTACAGCAACCGCGCCGCTGCTGCTCATGGATTCAGACATAACCGCTGCACTCGACATGCTTTCCTCCAGTCGGTATTTGTCTTGCGGGTGCAAAACACCGAGAATGACAAGAAGGGGTATAAGACCCTGACGGGCAAATTATACCATGACACGCCCTGCTTCAACAATAGCCGGCTGGGAGTGCAGGCGTCTCGCCCGCACTCCCAGCCGATCCATGTCCCCAACGTGTTACGTTCGCCGGCTGGGAGTGGCGGTCAGGGTCTGTCAATTTTCAGAGGTGTTGAAAGAGTATGCGGCCAGCACGCCCGATGGATGAAAAAGTCACGGGGCCACCGTGATCATCACCTCTGCGCTGCTGACGAGGACATTGCCATTGGGACTAATCAGATCCGCACGCAGACGGTGTTGACCGCGTGCCAACGGCTTGGTCAGTTTGAGTTGCCACGCGCCGCTGGCGTTCGAGTTTGCCTCGCCCAGCGCCTGCTGATCCACCAACACGCGAATCCGGCTATCGGGCATGGCAGAGCCGCTAATCGTTGGCGCGCTGCGCGCGTTCAGCCGCGTGCTGGCAGTGGGCGCCAGCACCTTGGGCGGCTCGGGCGCCAGAATAGTCACCAACACCGGCGCCGAGCGTCCGAGGGGCCGCTGTTGCGCGTCACTGGCCTGCGCGCGCAACAGGTGATCGCCTTCGGCCAGCGGGATGCTCAGATCAAGCGCCCACGTGCCGTCAGCGCCGGCCACCGTCTGCCCGAGGCGGCGATTGTTGTCAAAAACCTGGACGGTGGCGCCGGCAGGCGCGGTGCCCGCGACGTGCGCCAGGGGCGTGGGGAATCGTGACCCGTGGCGCGGGGTCACAATCGCGAGCGGTGTGACGTCGGCCGGAGTGGTAGGTGTGATTGTACGGGTGACCGCCGGCGTTGTCTCGGGTGCTGCCGGCGGCGCGATCGTGATCACTGTTTGAACGACAGGGGGGACAGGGGGGCCGAGAGGCGTGGGCGTTGCCAGGGCCAGGTCGGATGCGCGACGCTGAATCGCGAAGTTGAACACGCTCAACAGCAGCAGCACGATGAGTGCGCCGGTGAGCAGGAGCACATTCAGGCGATCCAGCGGCCATTCCCAGAATGGTGGGCGTTGTGGTTGCATCGGCTTCTCCCTGAGCGTCTACTCCAACGGTTTGACACTGCGCCGGCGGCCGTCCGCGCCGGTGCTGCGCTCGGCCGCTTCCTGAATCCAGGCTGCGTAGTTACCGGCGGGCAAACCGGCGTCTTCCACAGCGGCAGCCAGTTCGGCCGGCGTGGCCGCGGCGAGACCGGCAAAGCTGTAGAAACCGGCCGCGGCCAGCGCATCGGCTGTCTTTTCGCCCACCTGCGCCAGCAGCGTCAGGTTATCAGGCTGCAGCGCGCGCAGCGACGGTTGTGCCTGCAGCGCCGCCGCGCCCTGCTCGGCTGCCAGCCTTGCCTGCCTGAGCCAGTCTGCATAATTGGTCTTGCGCCAGGCCGGCGCCTTGATGATGGCGGCCACTTGTTCGACGGACAGTGCAGCCAGGCCGGCAAAGGTGGTGATGCCGGCCGCGCGCAGCCGCTGGTCATAGGCTGGGCCGATGCCGTCAATATCAATCAAGGGGTCATCGCCCAGGGTGATCGCTGCGGGGCCGCGTGTTGGCAGGCCACTGACCGCCATGCCGACAGCCCCCATGGCGAACGCGGGCATCTCGACCGCGGGCGCTTCGAAGGTTGGCAGTTCCAGCGTGGGCGTCTCGAATGCGCCAAGTTCGACCGCGGGCGCTTCGAAGGTTGGCAGTTCAACGGCGGGCGTCTCGAATGCGCCCAGTTCGACCGCGGGCGTCTCGAAGGTCGGCAGTTCGACGGCGGGCAGTTCCAGCGTGGGCGTCTCGAATGCGCCAAGTTCGACCGCGGGCGCTTCGAAGGTCGGCAGTTCGACCGCAGGCGTCTCGCGCCGTTCGACCGGGGCGTCTCGAAGGTGGGCAGTTCGACGGCGGGCGCTTCCAGCGTGGGCGTCTCGAATGCGCCAAGTTCGACCGCAGGCGTCTCGAAGGTGGGCAGTTCGACGGCAGGCGCTTGCCAGCGTGGGCGTCTCGAATGCGCCAAGTTCGACCGCGGGCAGTTCCAGCGCGGGCGTCTCGAATACGCCAAGTTCGACCGCGGGCAGTTCCAGCGCGGGCGTCTCGAATGCGCCTAGTTCGACCGCGGGCGTCTCGAAGGTCGGCAGTTCGACCGGCGGGCGTCTCGAATGCGCCAAGTTCGACCGCGGGCGTCTCGAAGGTCGGCAGTTCGACGGCGGGCGCTTCCAGCGTGGGCGTCTCGAATGCGCCAAGTTCGACCGCGGGCGTCTCGAAGGTCGGCAGTTCGACGGCGGGCGCTCGAAGCGCCGTCGACCGCGGCGTGGCAGTTCGACGGCGGGCAGTTCCAGCGCGGGCGTCTCGAATGCGCCCAGTTCGACCGCGGGCGTCTCGAAGGTTGGCAGTTCGACGGCGGGCGTCTCGAATGCGCCAAGTTCGACCGCGGGCGCTTCGAAGGTCGGCAGTTCGACGGCGGGCAGTTCCAGCGTGGGCAATGCGCCAGTTCGACCCCCCGCGCGCGACGCGGGCGTTCGACGCGCCTCGGGCTCTCGAAGGTTGGCAGTTCAACGGCGGGCGCTTCCAGCGTGGGCGTCTCGAATGCGCCAAGTTCGACCGCGGGCGCTTCGAAGGTCGGCAGTTCGATTGCGGGCAGTTCCAGCGCGGGCGTCTCGAATGCGCCCAGTTCGACCGCGGGCGCTTCGAAGGTCGGCAGTTCGATGGCGGGCGTCTCGAATGCGCCAAGTTCGACCGCGGGCGCTTCGAAGGTTGGCAGTTCACGGGGCCCGCGGCGCCGCGCCGTCGACCCGGCGCGTTCCGGGCGTCTCGAATGCGCCTAGTTCGACCGCGGGCGTCTCGAAGGTCGGCAGTTCGATGGCGGGCAGTTCTCGCGTGGGCTTCTCGAATGCGCCTAGTTCGACCGCGGGCGTCTCGAAGGTTGGCAGTTCGATGGCGGGCAGTTCCAGCGCGGGCGTCTCGAATGCGCCAAGTTCGACCGCAGGCGCTTCCAGGTTGGCAGTCGAGCCAGTGGGCGTCTCGAATGCGCCAAGTTCGACCGCAGGCGCTTCGAAGGTCGGCAGTTCGACCGCGGGCGCTTCCAGCGTGGGCGTCTCGAATGCGCCAAGTTCGACCGCGGGCGCTTCAAAGGTCGGCAGTTCGACCGCAGGCGCTTCCAGCGTGGGCATCTCGAATGCGCCAAATTCGACCGCAGGCGCTTCCAGCGTAGGCATCTCGACCGCGCCAAGTTCGACCGCGGGCGTCTCGAAGGTCGGCAGTTCGACGGCGGGCGCTTCCAGCGTGGGCGTCTCGAATGCGCCCAGTTCGACCGCGGGCGTCTCGAAGGTCGGCAGTTCGACGGCGGGCGTTCGAAGCGCCAGTTCGACCGCGGGCGTCTCGAAGGCCGGCAGTTCCAGCGTGGGCGTCTCGAATGCGCCCAGTTCGGCCGCAGGCGCCTCGAAGGTGGGCAGTTCGACGGCGGGCGCTTCCAGCGTGGGCGTCTCGAATGCGCCCAGTTCGACCGCGGGCGTCTCGAAGGTTGGCAGTTCGACCGCGGGCAGTTCCAGCGTGGGCGTCTCGAATGCGCCTAGTTCGACCGCGGGCGCTTCGAAGGTCGGCAGTTCGATGGCGGGCGCGTCTCTCGAATGCGCTTAGTTCGACCGCAGGCGTCTCGAAGGTCGGCAGTTCGACGGCGGGCCGGGGCGTCTCGAATGCGCTTAGTTCGACCGCAGGCGTCTCGAAGGTCGGCAGTTCGACGGCGGGCCCGCGTGGCGTCTCGAATGCGCCAAGTTCGACCGCGGGCGCTTCGAAGGTCGGTAGGGCGACGGTGGGCGCCTCAAGCTCAGCGGTCTCCAGCGGCTCCGCGTCGCTGACCACGGCGGCCAGGCGAGCCAGGCGTTCGGCCTGCATCCGCTCCACCTCTTGTGTACGCTGCGCCACTTCCCCTTGCAGGGCGTTCATGCGCGTCTGTGCCCGTTCCAAACGGCCGTCCAGGTCGCCGATGCGGCTGTCTTTCGCGCGCACGGTCGCCTGCAACTGCTCTACCCGTTCATCGCGCACCTGCTTGCGCCAGCGCCGAAAATACCAGATTTCCAGCACCAGTTCAAGTACCAGCCCCACAATGAATCCAATGATGCCAGCAATCAGCAAATTGAGTGCGCTTGCCATGCTTTTCCCCCTCTCCTTCCCATGCTCGATGGTACGCCTGCGCGGCGGTTGCGATTTGTGCGGTGACATTGGTTGCTCCAGATGATCGTTTCATGAACGCCTCGGCCAGGTACATTATAAAGCCGATTCAGACTAGCGTCAACCATCCGCAACGTCGCAGCAATCATGCCGGGCCGACGCGATCGTGTGACAATTTTGTTATTTTCCCGTCTACAGCACTAGAACGAATCAACGCAACCATGAGACGGCTAATGCAGCGAAGCGTGAAATAATCAAAATGAGGCGACTGGTGACCTGCGAGCAATTGGAATCTCTCTACGCGACTTTCCTCGATAACCTTGCCACCCGCGACGAAATTCGACTGATCCATGACCACCTGGCGGTCTGCCTGCGTTGCCGTTCCAGCCTGACCTGGACGCATCAAGCCATGGCCGGTCATGATTCCGTTACACCCCCGCGCGGGTTTCGTGAACGCTTACTGGCACGCTTGCGCCAGGAGACGACCAAGAACGTCTGAACAACGAAGGCCGCATCACACAGATGCGGCCTTCGTTGTTCAGGCTGTTGGCGGCCGCGGCATGCGCCGCGGTCGGGCTAATGGCTCCCGTTTAGCTTTCCCGGCGGCGGCACCAGGGTCTCGCCAGCCTGCAGCAGCGATGTCACCATGATGGCGCTGCGTGCTTCGGCGTACATGCGCAGCACCGGTTCGGTGCCGGATGGGCGAATGAGCAGCCAACTGTCGTCCTGCAGCATGTACTTGACGCCGTCGTTGGCCAGCACGCGGGCGACCGGCATTCCGGCCAATGTGGCAGGTGGAGACTGCATCAGCCGCTGCACCATTTCACTCTTGGTGAAGGGCGGCTGGCCGTTGATGGTGCGCAGTTGAAAGTCGTTGCGCGCGTAGTAGAACGCGCCTACCTCCTGCACCAGGTCGTTCAACAGCGCCTGGCAATCGCCGCCGTGCGCGGCCAGGATTTCGGCTAACAGCATCCCCATCAGCACGCCGTCGCCCTCCGGGATGTGGCCCTTGATGCTGATGCCGCCCGACTCTTCGCCGCCGATCAAGACATCATGATTCATCATCAGGTCGCTGATGTGGTTGAAGCCCACCGGCGTCTCGCGCAGCTCCAGGCCATAGCGGGCCGCCAGGCGATTGAGCATCTGGGTGGTGGAAACGGTCTTGACCACCATGCCGCGCTGTTGGCGCTGCTCGATCAGGTAGCGCAGGCTGAGCGACATGATGACATGCGGGTCAATGAAGCGGCCATCCGGCGCCATCGCGCCGATGCGGTCAGCGTCGCCGTCGGTCGCCAGGCCCAGATGCCAGTCGCCGCCGCTCAGGGCTTCGGCCAACGGCTGCAAGTAGCGCTCGATCGGTTCGGGATGAATGCCGTTGAAGCCGGGGTTCATCTCCCCGCGCAGTTCAACCACCTCAGCGCCCGCATCGCGCAGGAACTCGGCCAGATAGCCGCGGCCGGCGCCGTACATGGCGTCTACCACCACACGCAGCCCGCCGCGCCCAATCGTCTCGAAATCCACCAGGGTCGCCAGGTGATCGCGATAGGCCGGGCGCGGGTCGAAGCGCCGGATCAGGCCCTGTGCATGGGCCTCGTCGAAATCCAGAATCAGCGGTTTGCGGCCTTCCTGCTCGTTTTGCAGCAGACGCGCCTCCACCCGCTTGCAGTCGGCCGGCGAGGCTGAGCCGCCATACGCCGCCTTGAATTTGATGCCGTTGTAACGCGGCGGGTTGTGGCTGGCCGTGATCATGACGCCGCCTTGCGCCCGGTGCAGCACAATGGCGTGCGAAATCACCGGCGTGGGCGTGTCTGCATGAGTCAGGTCAACCTGGATGCCGTTCGCAGCCAGGACACAGGCCACCTCGCGCGCGTAGCGGTCGGACAAAAAACGCGTGTCGAAACCAACCACCATGCGCACAGGGGCAACATCGGGGTACTGCTGGCAGACGACGTCAGCAATGGCCTGCGCCACCAGGCGCACATTGGCAAAGGTGAAGGTGTCGCTGATGACGGCGCGCCAGCCATCGGTTCCAAATCGGATATCCATTGACGGTACTTCCTCCGGGGCTAGTCTTATGATCCAAAGGGCCTTTTCATTGTACCATCGTTAGGCGAGGGCGCCAAAGCCGGTTTGCGGAAGAATCCGATGAGACCACTGCGCAGACCGGCCAACGCCGGCCGCGCCAGCAGGCGGCTGTAGCGCAGGGCCAGGGCGTAACTCCAGGGCACAAACGCGAAATAACCGGCGGTCTCATCCACGGTGTAAAGCGCCTCGCTCACAAAGCCGGCGGCCATCATCCTGGCGGCCAAAGCGGCCCGCGTGTTGCAGCGGAACAGGGTGGGGAAGACGCTACCCTCACGCGTGCCCAGGCCTCGATGAACCGCCACATGCGCCGCGTGCGGCAGCACGGCCGCGGCCAGCGTCGAAGGGCCGGCCAGGTTGGGCGTTTTGACCACCAGCAGGCCGCCGGGCTTGAGCACGCGCCAGAATTCGGCAAAGGTCTGTGCCGGCCGCGCCAGGTGTTCGATGACATCGTAGCAGAGCACCAGATCGAACAGCGCGTCCCGGTAGGGGATGGCGTCAAGCGAGCCGATGGCGTACTGATGCGACGGCAGGGGGTCGGGGCGAAAGAGGTCCAGGCCGACCACTTCGATGTCGGCGCGGTGGCGGCGCAGGAGCCAGGTGCCCGGCCCGCTGCCCGCGTCCAGCACCAGCGCGCCGGGGGTCAGGGCCGCGGCCAATCGCCGCCGCATCTCGCCATACGCGGCCTCGGTGTATGCAGGGTAAACCGCCTGCTCGATGAGATTTTGTTCTTCCCAGGTCAACATGCCAATTCAAACCTTTCCAGCCGCTTAACTACTGGGCGCGATTCAGACAGGATCACGGTTGACGGATATTCGAACCTCGGCCGATAGTTTTGCACACCACAGAGCAAGAATCCTGCCGCCCTGCTTCCGTCCAAATCGGCCTGCAGGGTGAGCAGTTATAGTCGGATGACAGGTTCCCCCCCCGAGGGTGAGCATTAGGATTCACAGGATTGACAGGATATTCGAACTCGTGCCATAGTTGCACCCACAGAGCAAGATTGGCTCCGTCCAAATCGGCCTGCAGGGTGCGCCCATCAGGCGCGGTTTCAATCGCCCTTTTCATTGACCGGCCGTCCGGTCAGGGTTGCCACGATCAGATCGGAGATGCGCTCGACGCGGGCATCCCAGGTTTGCCCGGCTGCAAACTGACGCCGGGCCGCGGCCGCGGCTTCATCAGGGGCCTGGCGCAGGGCCAGCTCGACCTGGCCGGGGAAAGCCGCTGCGTCAGGCGCCATGCCGACCAGCGGGGCCATGTCCGCCACCGCGGGGATGGCAGTGCTGACGATGGGCCGGCCGATGGCGAGATATTCGTACAGCTTGAGGGGGCTGATGTGGTGCGTCCACGCGTTGATCCGGTACGGCATCAGGCAGACATCGCACGCGGCGATGGCATGAGGCACCTGCGTCACCGGCAGCGCGCCAACGAAATGCACGTTGGGCTGAGCACGCAGCTCAGCCAGATCATCCAGATTGTAGCGCAACGTCACCGGGCCGACCAACACGATCTGCCAGGCGCGGTTGGCGGCGGCCAGCGCGCTGAGCAGGCGCAGGTCCACCTTTTCGTTGATGGCGCCCACGAAGCCCAGGCGAGGATGGGGCACGGCCGCCAGCGCGGCCGGTTCCTGCGGATGCGCCAGCGCGGCGGCAAATTCGGCGAAATCCACGCCGTTGGGCACCAGGTGCGTGTTGGGCTGCCAGGCCTGCTTGGCCGCCAGCAAGGGCGCGGACGTGACCAGCACCAGGTCCGCGCGGCGCAGGATGATCTGCTCCAGCGCCTGCACGCGGCCGGGGCGATTGGCGGCCTGATCGGCCTGGAACTCCATTTCGTAGGCTGCATACTCATCCACCGCGTGGTAGATGACCATCTGCTCGCCGCACTGCCCGATGACATCGCCCTGGTCGGGCCGGAAGAGCCAGAGGATGGGCGCCTGCCCGCCGCCGATTTGACGCACCGCGGCGCGCAGGGCAAGGCCGCGGCCCCAGGCGGTGATCTGGCGCAGGGGCGGCCGGCCGCTCAACGGCAGCCAGAGGGGGTCGCGGTAGACGAACAGGCCGTCCTGCACGTGCTGCGGCCGCGGCCAGGCCAGGGTGTGATCCGCCTCCAAGCGCCGCGCACGCATGCTATGCAGGGCTTCGCTCAGATAGGGCCGCGGCTCCACCCACAGCACGCGGTTGTGGCGGGCAAAGCGCGTGAGCAACTGATGACGATTGCGCCACAGCCCGTTCCAGCGCTCCGGCGTCAGACAAACGAAGGTCTGGTCGCTCAGCATGGCGCACCTCGCCGGGCTTTCTGATAGGCAGCCAGGTGCATTTGCGCCACCACGGGCCAGGCCAGCGTCTGCGCGTAGGTGAGACAGGCGGCCTGCGCCGTCGCCTGGTCGAGTTGGCGCACGGTGCGCAGGGCCTGCGCCAGATCGGCCGCGTTCTCCGGCTGGAACAGGATGCCGCGGCCGTCCGCGGCTAGTTCGGGGAATGGCCCCAGGCGCGGCGCGACGATGGGACAGCCAAAGGAGAGGGCGAGCAGGGCGGCGCCAGAGGTGGTGACGGCCCGGTAAGGCAGGATGCAGGCATCGCTGGCGTGAAAGAGGACCTGCAGTTCGTCATCAGGCACATGGCGCAAGAGCAAGCGCACGCGCGGGTCGCGGCCGGCCAGGTCGGCGATGGCTGCGGCATAGGCGGGCTGATGGGCATGACCGGCCACGAGCAGTCGCGCCTGCGGATCATCCAGCGTGCGGAAGGCGTCGAGCAGCAGTTCCAGGCCTTTGTACGGGCGCACGCCGCCGAGGAAGAGATAGACGGGGCCGGCGTCGCTCAGGCCCAGGCGTTCACGCGCCTGCGGCCGGGTGACGGTGTCAGGATAGGCGCCGAGGTAGCTGCCGTGCGGGGCGCTGTAGACCTTGGCGGCCCAGGGCGCCAGGGCCTGCGCGCTGACCGCGTCGTGCGCGTGCAGGGCGCTGACCAGGCGAAAGAGGGTGCGATTGCCCCAGGCGTTGAGCCGTGGGGCGCGGCGCTCGTGGTGCGCCAGGTTGTGTACCGTGTAGACGACGGTCACGCCCCACAGCCGGGCCAGGGCCAGGGTGAGCAGCAGGATGAACAGGCGCCAGGCGCTGAGCCAGGGCCGCGGCGCGGCGTAGAGCAGTTCGAGCCAATGCAGGTGAATGACATCCAGCCCGCGGCGACGCTGGGCCAGCAGGCCGAGCGGGGAGAGGCCGCTGACCAGGGCCGCGTCGGCCCCCTGCGCCCGCAGACCGTCAGCCAGCAGACGCACGTAGGGGTTGAGTTGGACGTTCGAGACGAGCAGGACGCGCACGCATTACCTCATTGGCGGCTGAAGCCGCGACTACGAGCCATGTCAGGCGGGGCGTCGTTGGTTCCACAGGCCCTGGGCCTGGACGAGACCCCGCTGCGCCAGGCTGCGCAGTTCGCTGTCCGCGGCCAGGGTCAGGCCGGCGTACAGGGTCATGGCGACGGCGCCGCTGAAGAGCAGGGAGAGCAGGCTGGCTTCGCCAAAGAGCAGGGTGCGCAGGCCAAAGGTGATGGCCGCGCTGAGGATGGCAAAGGCCAGCGCGGGCAGCAGCAGGCGGCCGTACATGCGCAGAGACGCGCCAATCACCTTGTTGCACAGCCAGGCGGAGATGAACCAGTCAACCACCGCGACGATAGCCGACAGCGCGCTGACCCCCACCACCCCCCAGTAATAGACGGCCGGATACAGGAAGATGAGCATGGTGACGAGCCGCCAGAGCGCGATGTAGGTCAGCCATTGAGGCTTGCCGCCGCCCTTGAAGACGTTGCCCATGTTGGCGGCCACCGAACGGCACAGGCCGTAGACGGCCAGGAGCTGGATCGGCAGGACCGCGTCGCCCCACTTCACGGGGTCGAGGACATGAATGAAATCGGCCGCGAAGAAGATGGTCAGGATAGCCACGGGCACCGACAGCAGCGAAACGAAGCGCACGGTGCGGAAGAAGGTCAGACGGAAATAGGGCAGATCATCCTGCAGGCGGGCGAAGGCCGGGAACATGACCTGGTTGACCAGCGCGGTGATTTGGGTGGCGGGAATGTTGGAGAGCAGATAGGCGATGCCATAGACGCCAAGCGCCGCCATGCCGGCCATGCGCCCGACAAAGGCATCGTCCACATTGGTGATGGCGAAGATGAGGATCTGGCTGACCACGAGGTGCATGCCGTAATTGAACATCTCGCGGGCGATGCGTGTATTGAAACGAAAGGCCGGGCGATAGGGCACCACCAGCCAGACCAGGATGACGCCCAGGATTGCCTCCAGGATTTTGCCCCAGACCAACGCCCACACGCCGAAACCGAGCACGCCGAGGACGATCGCCAGGATGCCGTAACCGACGGTGGGAATGACATCGGGCAGGACTTTGCGCTTGAAGTCGAGTTCTTTAGCCAGGAGCACAAAATGGACGGTGCCAGGTGAACGAATGAGCAAGGTGAAGGCCAGCACCTGCACCACCGGCGTGATGCGCGGGTCATTGAAGAAGACGGCGATGAGGGGTGCGCCGAAATAGGCAATGGCCGCGTAGACCAGCGAGGTCAGGTTGGTGATCCAAAAGGTGACATCAGCGGCTTCGGCGATGTCCTGCTTGCGGTAGATGAGCGCGGAGCTGAAGCCGAACTCGCGCAGGAGCTGCAGCGATTCCAGGGCCAGGAACGCGGTCTGGGCAATGCCGAAGTCTTCCGGGATGAGCAGCTTGAGCAGGATGATCTTGGACAGAAACGAAAGGACGCGGGAGGCCAGCGTCGAGAGGAAGACCCAGAAAATACCCGATACGATTTTGCGATCGAATGACATGCGGAAAAATCCTACGGCGCAAATCTTTTCACAAAAAAGAGCAGGGCCGTGTGGGCCCTGCTCTTTTTCGAGAGCCATCCGTCGGAATCGAACCGACAACCTAGCGCTTACGAAGCGCTTGCTCTACCGATTGAGCTAGGATGGCAGCGACCTGTCGTTGAGCCGTTCACGCCCAAGCTTCATGCTGCGGGCTGAGCGTTTCAACAGACAGGCCGATTATACCAAAGTCCAGCACGCTTGCCAAATGACGCGTGGGGTGAAGGCTCCATTCGTGTCCATTCGTGCAATTCGTGGCATAATCCGGGGCGCGGGATTGACCGCGGCTTACAGATGCGGTATGATTGCCTGCGCAAGGCCGTGCTGAAAGTAAACCTGCGCCGGCGTTAGCCGCATCTCACCCTGGAGAACCATCACCATGCGTAAGCAATCTTGGGCGATTACCCTTCTCGTGATCCTGATCCTGGCCGGCCTGGCGCTGACCGCGGGCCGCTGGGTGCCTTTCCTGGCCCGCTTCGTACAGCTCAACACCGACCTGATCCAGGGACTGGCCGACCTGGTGCAGCTGCTGCTCTGGATTGCGGCCGGCGCGCTGGTTTTGCTGCGCGGTCTCGGCTGGCGGCGCGAGGCGCCGGTCAGACCTTTTTCTGACCAGGAAGCTGACGACGAATCAAAAGATGCGCCTACGCCGCCGCCCTGGACGATTCCACCCGGCGACACCTACCGGGCCGCGCAGGAGGGCAGCGGCGCGCTGGCGCAGGGGTCATGGAACACCGCTGCCAGCGGCGGCAGGCCCGCCATCGGTCAGCTCACGGGCCTGGCCGTGTTGGGCGATGATAACCTGATCGTGCTGGCCGGAGCCTCGGCCGACGCTCTGTGGCAGCACTGGCTGCCGCAGAAAACGGCGCCGGCCGATCTGCTCGATGCCACGGCACGCTACCTGCGCTATCTGCTGGACCGCTACCGTTTCCTGGAGTTCAAGGGCATGGGCGCCAACGATCGCCTGGCCTTGCGCCTGCCCCTCAGCGAGATGTATGTGCCGCTCAAGGCGCGCATCGAGATGCCGGAAGGTGACACCTGGGCGAGCGCCTTGCGTCTGGCCGGCCGCCGCGCCACCGCCGAAGAAGTGGCAGCTACAGGCGAGCGTATGAGCGGCCCACTGGCGCTGCTCGATCTCCTGCAAAAACACCAGGGCCTCATCATCCTGGGCGATCCCGGCGCGGGAAAGACCACGTTTCTCAAGTACCTGGCGGTTGCTCTGGCTGCAGGACAGGCTGAAGCATTGGGCCTTACCGGCTACGTGCCGCTGCTGTTGCCGCTGTCGGCCTATGCCAATGCCCTGGCCACGCGTGAGGACCTGCCGCTGAAGCAGTTCATTCCCGATTACTATCGCAGCCAGGATGTCGAGCTGCCGCTGGCGCCCGTCTTTCATCAGGCCCTGACAGAAGGACACGCCCTGGTGCTCCTGGATGGCCTGGATGAAGTGCGTTCCGTGGCGCAACGCCACCAGGTTCTGCAGCGCGTGCTGAGCTTCTGTGCTTTCTACCGGGCGCGCGGCAACAAGTTCGTGCTGACCAGCCGCGTCGTGGGCTATCACGAAGTGCGCTCCACCGCGACCATCGAAGGTTTGATCGAATGCACCCTGTGGGATTTCGACGACGAAGAGATCGAGCAGTTCGTAGACAAATGGACCAGCGCCATCGAGCGCGCGGCGCGCGGCGACACCCCCGTGGCCGTCGCCGAGGCCGCGCGTGAACGAGCCGAGCTGCTGGCCGCCCTGCGCCGCAACCCCGGCGTGCGCCAACTGGCCGCCAATCCGCTGCTCTTGACCATCCTTGCACTCATGAAACGCCAGGGCGTGACCCTGCCCGAACGCCGCGTGGAACTGTATCAACGCTACGTCGAAACCCTGCTCAAGCATTGGAACCTGGCCCGCAGCCTGGGCCGCCCGCTCACCCGCGACCTGGACCTGATCGAAACCCTGCGCGTGTTGGCGCCATTAGCCCTGTGGATGCACGAGACCAGTCAAGGTAAGGGCCTGGTCAAGCGAGAAGAGGTCAAACGCCGGCTGGCGAGCCTCTTTGCCGAGCGCGGCGCCGCCGACCCCGAACACCAGGCCGAGGATTTCTTGGGCGGTGTGCGCGGCGATGCCGGGCTTCTTGTGGAACGAGGGCTGGGCGAATACGGCTTCATTCATTTGACTTTTCAAGAATACCTGGCGGGCGTCGCGCTTGCGCAGCGCGGTCAACAGGGCATTGGCCCCGTGGTGGACGCACTGGCGGCCCATGTGGGCGACGCCAACTGGCGCGAGGTGAGTCGCCTGACCGTCGGCTACCTGGGTATTGTGCAGCAGCGTGAGGAGGCTGCAACGGCCGTCCTGGATACTTTGCTACGCCAGGCGCCTGGTCAGCCCGGAGAAGCCGTCATTCTGGCCGGTGAAGCTGTGACCGATGCCTGGCCCGGCGGCGTTACCGCGACTTGTCACACTGCCGTGTTGAACGCTCTGCTCGCCACCATGCGGGATCATGCCCGCGTCAAACCACCTGTGCGCGTGGAGGCCGGGGTGGTCCTGGCGCGGCTGGGCGACCCGCGGCTGGAAGTGCTGACCAGCGCGGCGATGGAATTCTGCTATGTTCCGGCAGGCCCCTTCTGGATGGGGAGCCAGGACGATCCGGATGCGGAGGACAACGAGCAGCCGCAGGAGAAGCTGGAGATGCCCTACGGCTACTGGATCGGCCGCTACCCGGTGACGAATGCGCAGTTCGGGGAGTTCACGGCTGCGGGCGGCTACCGCGAGGCGCGTTACTGGGGCGAGGCTGAGGCGGCCGGGTATTGGAATTCGGACGGGTTCAAGGGCTGGCGAGACGATGAGCCGCGTCAGAAGCCGCGCGATCTTGGGGAGCCGCGCAATCTTCCGAACCACCCGGTCGTTGGGGTGAGCTGGTACGAGGCGCTGGCGTACACGCGTTGGCTGGAAGAACGGCTGGCAGGGCAGATACCGGCGGGGTGGAGAGTGCAACTGCCGAACGAGCCGGAGTGGGAGAAGGCGGCGCGGGGCGGGGTGGAGATACCGGCGCAGAAGTTGATGCGGTCGGCCGCCGTGGGGCTGACCGGCGAGGGAACGCCGCGGACGCGGTCAATCCGCAGGACCGTCGTCGTTATCCGTGGGGGAACGATCCAGACGCCAACCGGGCAAACTGCGACGAGAGCGGGATCGGGACGACGAGCGCGGTGGGCTGTTTCCTGGGCGGCGCGAGTGTGTACGGGGTGGAGGAGCTGAGCGGCAACGTGTGGGAATGGACGCGGTCGCTGTATGGGAAGTATCCGTATCCCATGAGCGGCGCAGAGCGGGACAAGCGCGAGAACCTGGCGGCGGGGTCTTCTGATTCGCGGGTCTTGCGAGGAGGGGCGTATTATGTCAATAGAACCCACGTTCGGTGCGCCCGGCGCTTCGGGCACTACCCGAGTTACTGGTTCAACGATACGGTTTTCGGGTGGTGGTGTCCCCATGATGACTCTGGCCTCTGACCCTCTGGCCTCTGGAACTCTGAACCGGGTCGGAAGGGGCGGCAAGGATGTGGGTGACAAGAAGGTCAGTGTCAGCCAACGAGGGGACGAGGGCTCGAATGCGATGCCGCCGAAGGCCGAAATTTTTTTCTACGGCCACCCAGCCCCCCTTGCGCAGGCCGTGAATGAATTCACGGTCTGATACACCGAAACCTGCTGAAGCAGGTTGGTGTTGGGTATGACGGCTGAATTCGCAAAACTCGCGGAGAGCGAATTGACGGTCTCAACCACCAGAATCTGACAAGACCGGTTTCCACCAGCGCAACCCGCTTGAGCGGGTTTGACGTATCAGTGGGGCATTCGGTGCGCCAACGCCGTCCGGCCAACCCCACCCATGAACGAATTCACGGTCTGATGCACCCCGTGAACGAATTCACGGTCTGATACACACTACGAACGCTTTTGGCGCGAACTGCCCCTGGTCATCGAGTTGAAGCCCGACCCCTGGCGCCGCCCCGGCCCCACCATCCGCATCCTGCGCGTACGCTAAGCCGCGTCGTCTCAACGCCGGGCGGCGGGCGGCGGGCGGCTTGTCCAGCAAATTGCGAAAACACCGCCATCTCGGTATAATTCACTCAATCTTCTATCGGACATGAATCCCACATGCTGAAGTACAAGGAGTGGCGACATGACAGAACCTCTGGCTGACCGCATCATGCGCCAGATACATCATGCGAGCGGGCTATATTACCGACTCGTCTTGGTTGTTGCGCAGGCTGGCAGGGGAAAAACGACAGCCTTGCAGGAAGTCCGTGACCGCGCCGGCTTGCCAATGCTGAACTTGAATCTTGAGTTGTCTCGCCGTATGCTCGACCTGACGGAACGTCAGCGAGTGCTGCAATTGCCCCGTTTACTGGCGGAGATTGTCAATGCGGCCCAGGCTGACGTAAACCTGCTCGATAATATCGAAGTGTTGTTCGATGTCGCGCTCAAGCAAGATCCCCTGCGGTTATTGCAGGGACTCGCGCGTAACAAGACGGTAGTTGCCGCATGGAATGGTTCTATTGACCATGAATACCTGGCGTACGCGACGCCTGATCACCCTGAGTACAGGCGATACTCCACACGCGATTTCCTGGCCGTGACACCGGAGGCCATTGCATGAAGACAAGCATCGGGGTAGGGAGGCGGACGCAATGAAATACGGAGACTTGATCCAATTCGAGCCTATCGAGTCCGTGGTTCAACTGCGCGACGCCGACGAGGCCGCGGCCGCCCGGCAGCTTGTTCAGACCTACGTTATCTCCCAGGAGATGGCCGAAAAACTGACCGGAATAGTCAGGCAACAAGATGGCCGTGTGGTTCAGACCGACAATGGGGTGTTCCCTCAGTTGCAGTTCGATCAGCCTCTGGACAACAAGGGACTGCTGGTCGTCGGCAATTACGGCACCGGTAAGTCGCACTTGATGTCCGTGATCTCTGCGCTGGCTGAGAACGGTGACCTGGCGTCTTTCTTGAACGACAAGGGCGTGGCGAGTGCCGCGGGCAAGATCGGCGGCCGCTTCAAGGTCGTACGCACCGAGATTGGCGCCACCACCATGTCGCTGCGCGACATCCTTGTGGCTGAACTCGAGGAGCATCTGGCCGCGATGGGTGTGTCCTATTCCTTCCCGCCCGCGGACAAGGTTTCTAACAATAAACGCGCCTTCGAGGAACTGATGGCGGCGTTTCACCAGGAGTATCCCGATCACGGCCTGCTTCTGGTGGTGGACGAACTGCTCGATTATCTGCGCAGTCGCAAGGATCAAGAACTCATCCTCGACCTCAACTTCCTGCGTGAGATCGGCGAGGTCTGCAGGGATCTACGATTCCGTTTCATCGCCGGCGTCCAGGAGGCGATCTTCGACAGCCCGCGCTTTCTCGTTCGTAGCCGATAGCGTTCGCAGGGTGAAGGATCGCTTCGAGCAGATCCTCATCGCACGTAAGGATGTGAAGTTCGTAGTTGCCGAGCGGCTGCTCAAGAAAACCGCCGAGCAGCAAGTGAAAATTCGGGAGTACCTCACCCCGTTCGCCAAGTTCTACGGCCGCATGAACGAACAGATGGATGAGTTCGTGCGTCTCTTTCCAGTGCATCCCGACTACATTGACACCTTCGAGCGGGTCACTGCGGTGGAGAAGCGCGAGGTGCTCAAGACCCTGTCGCTGGCCATGAAAAGGCTGCTTGGACAAGACGTCCCGGTTGATCGCCCCGGCGTGATCGCCTACGATGGCTACTGGGCCACCCTGCGCGAGAATCCATCATTCCGTGCAGTGCCGGATATCAGGGCGGTCATTGATTGCAGCCAGGTGCTCGAATCCCGTATCCAACAGGCCTTCACCCGTCCGGCCTACAGGCCCATGGCATTGCGGCTGATTCACGCGCTTTCCGTCCACCGGCTCACCACCGGCGACATCTATGCGCCCCTGGGTGCGACGGCAGAGGAACTGCGTGACGGCCTGTGTCTCTACCAGCCCGGCATCGAGGAGTTGGGCGGGGTGCCTGCCGACGATCTGCTCTCCCAAGTAGAAACCGTACTGCGCGAGATCCATCGAACGGTCAGCGGACAGTTCATCTCCGCCAACCCGGATAACCGCCAGTACTACCTGGACCTCAAGAAGACCGACGACTTCGACGCCTTGATCGAGAAGCGCGCTGAAAGTCTCGATTCATCGCAACTGGACCGCTACTACTACGAGGCTCTGAAGCGGGTCATGGAATGCACGGACCAGACCTACGTCACTGGCTACAGGATCTGGCAGCATGAGCTTGAATGGCTCGAGCACAAAGCGGCGCGGCAGGGGTATCTCTTTTTTGGTGCGCCCAACGAGCGCTCCACCGCGGTGCCCCCGCGGGATTTCTACCTGTACTTCGTCCAACCTTTCGACGCGCCGCATTTCAAGGACGAAAAGAAGCCGGACGAGCTATTCTTACGTCTGGCGAAGATGGACGATGAGTTCCGGACGGCGCTCAAGGGCTATGCTGCGGCGCTGGACCTGGCCTCGACCGCCTCAGGGCACGCCAAAGCGACCTACGAGTCGAAAGCCTCCACCTTCTTGCGCGGGCTTGTGCAGTGGTTGCAGAAGAGCATGACGACAGCTTTCGAGGCGACCTACCAGGGACGCACCAAACCTCTGACCGAGTGGGCCAAGGGCAGGCCGATCCGCGAGCTTTCCGGCGGGAGCGCTGCCGAACGCGTCAACTTCCGCGATCTGGTGAACACGATTGCCGGCATCTGTCTTGGCGCCTATTTCCAGGATCAGGCGCCTGAGTATCCGTTCTTCTCGGTGCTCATCACCGGGGCAAATCGGGCGCAGGCTGCACAGGATGCCCTGCGCGCGATCGCCGGCCAGAACCGCACCAAGCAGGCGGTCGCGGTGCTCGACGCGCTGGAGTTGCTTGACGGCGAGCGGCTCGATCCCTACCGATCGAAGTATGCCAACTACCTCCTGGAGGTCGCGAAGAAGAAAGGGCCAGGCCAGGTCGTCAACCGCGCCGAGCTGATCCAGGACGTCTACAGCGTAGAGTACCTGGCCCCGCAGACGCTGCGCCTCGAACCAGAGTGGACCGCGGTCGTGCTTGCTGCGTTGGTCTACGCCGGTGAGTTAGTGTTGGCCATCCCTGGCAAGAAGTTCGATGCCACGGGGCTGCAGTTGCTGGCTGGGACTGGCGTTGATGAACTGGCGCAGTTCAAGCACATCGAGCGGCCCAAGGACTGGAACCTGCCGGCGCTCAAGGCTCTTTTCGAGCTGGTAGGACTTACGCCAGGCATGGGCCAACTGGTCACCCAGGGCAAGGAGGAGCCGGTCAAGCAACTGCAGTCAGCCATCGCGGCTGCGGTGGAGCGGCTGGTGCGGGCGCAGCAAAGCCTGCAGACCGGGTTGATCTTCTGGGGTCGCAGCCTGTTAGCCGAGGATGAGACGCAGAGGCTGCGGGCCAAACTAACCAACACCAAGAACTTCCTCGAATCGCTGCAGGCCTACGACGCGCCCGGCAAGCTCAAGAACTTCCGCCATAGCGCCAGAGGTGCAAGGCCATGAAGAAGGCTCGAAGGCGTTGAGGGAATTCGAGGCGCTCCAGGGACTGGTGGATGACCTGGGCGCCCCGGCAGCCTACCTTTCCACCGCCGAAGCGGTCCTACCCAGCGATCACGCCTGGGCCGACAGCATGAAGGCTGCGCAAGGCGACGTACTCGCCCAAATCACCGATCCGACGCTGCGGGGTGCGCCGGCCTTCCGCCAACAGACCCAACGCCGGCTCAGCGACCTGAAAAAAGCCTATCTGACCGCGTATCTGGGCCTGCATGCCAGGGCGCGCCTCGGCGTGAATGAGGACAAGCGCAAGGCACAGCTCACCGGTGATGAACGACTCCGGGATCTGCAGTGGCTGTCCACCATCGCTCTGATGCCACGCCAACATCTGGCCGACTTCCAGAACCGACTCGCTGGCCTGAGAAGCTGCTTCGCGCTGACCGAGCAGGACATGGAGGCTTCGCCGATTTGCCCGCACTGCAGCTACAAACCGGCCGTGGAACCGGCTGTGGCCCGCGGCGGCGGCTCGATGCCCTGGATAGCGAGCTCGATACCCTGATGGAAAATTGGACGCAGACGCTGCTGGCCGATCTGGAAGACCCAACCATCGTGGGCAACCTGGCCTTGCTCAGGCCTGAACCGCGCAGGCTGGTAGATGGCTTCATCGAGCAACGTGCCCTGCCGGAGGACCTGAGCCACGACTTCATCGGCGCCATGCAGGAGGTGCTCTCCGGACTCACGAAGGTCTCGGTCAAGACGGCGGACCTGCGCGCCGCGCTGCTCGCGGGCGGCTCCCCAGTTACCCCGGCGGAGATGAAGAAGCGGTTCGAAGAGTACCTGGACCGACTTACCAAGGGCAAGGAGCCTGGAAAAGTACGGATCGTGTTGGAGTAATGGCATGACCAAAGAAGAACTGATCGAGCGCCCGCGCGTTCGTTAGGCTTGGAGCGAGATCACTCCTGACTCTGGCCTCGCAGCCAGGCCAGAGTCGAGGCCAGAGTCGAGGCCAGAGTCGAGGCTAGAGTCGAGGCTAGAGTCGAGGCCAGAGTCGAGGCCAGAGTCGAGGCCAGAGTCGAGGCCAGAGTCGAGGCCAGAGTCGAGGCCAGAGTCGAGGCCAGAGTCGAGGCCAGAGTCGAGGCCAGAGTCAGAATGCGTAACTGCTGGGTCTGCCTGGAATTCAGACAGGATTCACAGGATTGACAAGATATTCGAACTCTCGTGCCGATAGTTTTGCACACCACAGAGCAAGAATCCTGTACATCCTGTTCATCTTGTCCAAATCGGCCTGCAGGGTGAGCAGTTACCAGAATACGGACATTCTCTCCATTTTGCGGCTCAAGCGGGCTCACCAAGGGCAAGGAGCCGGCGAAGGTCCCGGATCATATTGGAGCAACTAGATGAACCAGGATGAACTGATTGTCCGACTCAGCAAGTTTGAGTGGAACTGGGGGCTGGCGCCTCATCTCCAAGGCCGCTTCGTTTCAAGTGACAAAGGGGCTGTCCCGATAGCGGACTTGGTCACTGATCAACCTGGTTCATCCTCAGTCAGCTTGGTCACTCCGAGACTGACCAAGCTGACCGACACCCAACGCAAAATTATCCAGCTTTGCGAAGTTCCCCGAAAGCAAGCGGATCTTATGCAGGAATTAGGACTGTCGCACCGAACCTTCTTCAGACGCAAGCACTTGGAGCCATGGATTCAAGCTAACCTCGTGCGTATGACGCATCCCGAAGAACCCAATCACCCGGAACAGGCCTATGTCGTGACCGACTCTGGCCTTGGGCTCCTAGCTTCGTGGTAATCTGGCATCACCAGCAGAGGTTAGCAAGCAGACGAGATCCGTGTACAAGGGGATCGGTCAGCCAGATGATGAACTTATGCACTGCTCAAGTCTGCTCTCTGGGCGCTAACTTGGTCACTGAACATGTTGACTCGAAAAAAGGACCAAAATGAAAAAACGCGACGACAGCCCATCGCTGTTTCCTGACGAGCCTAGCCCCAAGTCATCGGGACCTGTGGAGTGCTTGGGTCTGACTTTCCCCGACGACAACGCGCGACGAGAGCATTTCCTAAACATCCTTCGCGAGAGGCTGAAGGATCCGGAGTTTCGCAAGATCGAGGGTTTTCCCATCGGCTTGGACGAGGACATCCTGGCGCTGTCCGACCCGCCGTACTACACCGCGTGTCCCAATCCGTTCATCGCGGATTTCATCAAGCTCCACGGCAAACCTTACGATCCGAGCACGCCGTATAGCGCAAACCGTTCGCCGCAGATGTGAGTGAAGGCAAGAACGACCCGATCTACAACGCCCACTCCTACCACACCAAGGTGCCGCACAAGGCCATCATGCGCTACATCCTCCATTACACTGAGCCTGGAAATGTGGTCTTTGATGGATTCTTTGGGACTGGAATGACAGGTGTGGCTGCCCAGATGTGCTCGAGATGGGAACCCGTGGAGTCTCGGTCTCAAGGTGCAAACAGACGGAGTCGTTCTCGATGCGAGAGGTGAGCGAACTAGCAAGATCGGTGTTCGGCACACTGTGCTTTGTGATCTGTCGCCAATCGCTTCATTTGTGGCTGCTCGATATGGTGACTTCCGGCCCTCAGTGTATTCCACCGTCGCATTCAAGAAGCTGATCGATACGCTGAAGTCGGAATTTGGCAATTACTACATTACCAAGGACCCGAACTCGAACTCCTATGGTGTAGCGCAATTCTATGTGTGGTCTGAGGTTTTCGCCTGCCCCCATTGTGCCTTTTCAGCCCCCTTGTTTGCTCTTGCAGTTGATTCACGCACCTACGACCTCAGAGAGGCTTTCCCGTGCCCGTCGTGCAATGCTGATCTGTCGAAAGACTGTCTGGACAAGGTATGGACGACCTCGGTTTGTCGCCAGCGATGATTCGAAAAAAGAGGCCAAATGCGAACTTGTTGAGGTTTCTGCGCGTTTGGGAACAAGACTCGTAGATATGCGCCGACGAAGTATGAGCGGGAGCAACTTGAGGCAGGTTGGCCGACACTTGTCGGCGTGGGCGCCATCTGAGGAGTTTCCCCACGGCCGACAAACTCGCAAAGTGAAATCCGGTTTCTGGCATTTCGACAATTCCGCAGATGTTTTCCGTGCGTGCGTTGGCTATTGTGAGCCGAGCGTGGGAGTTGATTCGCTCCGAGGGGTTTCGTGAATGCAGGATGAAGCAACTTTTCTTCTGTCCGCCGTATTGACATTGGTTTCGAAACGTGAACGATACAGAGGTGGGACTGGCAAGGGAGCACAATCTGGCACACTATACGTTCCTTCTCTTCAGATCGAAAAGAATGCATTCGACGTGATAGAGAGAAAGCAGAAAGCATTTGTGACCCTTTGGTTGAACACTTCAGCAAAAGAGGCCGTGGTAACTTGTCAGTCTCATGCCAGTCTGCCCAATGTCCCGAACGACTCAGTTGACTACATCTTCACCGATCCGCCTTTTGGCGAATCATTGCAGTATGCGGAACTCAACTTCTTTCACGAGGCTTGGCTAAAGGTGCATACGCAACTGAAAGACGACTGCGTATTGAACTATGTTCATGAGAAGTATCTGCCTTTTTACCAAGCTCTAATGATCGCGGCATTCACTGAGGCTTGTAGGGTACTGAAGCCTGGCAGGTGGATCACAGTCGAGTTCCACAACTACCAAAACAGCGTCTGGATGGCGATACAAGAAGCTCTGTGGAGAGCTGGTTTCACCGTCGCAGATGTGCGTGTATTGGACAAAAAACAGGGAACATTCAATGTGGTCAATAGAGCGGGTGCCGTTCAGCAGGACCTTGTCATATCCGCCTACAAGCCTAACGGCGGACTTGAGGAGCGCTTCAGGTTGGAGGCCGGAACAGAAGATGGCGTTTGGGATTTCATCCGTACGCACTTGAGGCAGCTTCCGGTCTTCGTCTCCAAGGATGGCCAGGCCGAGGTCATCGCCGAGCGGCAAAACTACCTACTTTTCGACCGCATGGTCGCTTTCCACGTCCAGCGCGGCGTCACCGTACCGTTGTCCGCAGCCGAGTTCTACGCCGGGCTGGAGCAGCGTTTCCCGGCGCGTGACGGGATGTACTTCCTCTCTGATCAGGTCGCGAAGTACGACAAGAAGCGTATGACCGTCCGGGAAGTCTTGCAGCTCCAACTCTTCGTCACAGACGAGGCGTCGGCTATCCAATGGCTCAACCAGCAGTTGCTCAGGAAGCCCCAGACCTTCCAGGAGATGCACCCACAGTTTCTCAAGGAGCTTGGCGGCTGGCAGAAACATGAGGTAGCGCTGGAGCTGTCCCAGATGCTGGAACAGAATTTCCTGCGCTACGACGGCCGGGGCGAGGCGCCGAGCCAGATCCACAGCTATCTCTCCACCAACTTCAGGGAGCTGCGCAACCTGCCCAAGGACGATGAGAGCCTGCGCGCCAAGGGTAAGGACCGCTGGTACGTGCCCGATCCGAACAAGGCTGGCGACCTGGAGAAGCTGCGGGAGAAGGCGCTGCTCAAGGAGTTCGAGGCGTATCGGACATCGAGCCAGAAGCGCCTGAAGGTGTTCCGCCTGGAGGCGGTGCGCGCCGGGTTCAAGAAGGCGTGGCAGGAGCGGGACTATGGCACGATCATCGCGGTGGCGCAGCGGATACCGGAGAGCGTGCTGCAGGAAGATCCGAAGTTATTGATGTGGTACGATCAGGCGGTAACACGCGCGGGAGGTGAATCATGAAGATTACCAGAGTGAAGCTCGACAATTTCACCGCTTTTGACAAGCTCGATCTTGCCCTGTCCCCCGGTATCAACGTCCTTGTGGGCGCCAACGGCACCGGCAAGACACACCTGATGAAGGTTGCCTATGCCGCTTGTGACATCACCAAATCGAAGCTCGACTACGCGGAGAAGCTTATTCGCGTCTTCTTGCCTTCCGGACGAGCATTGGGACGCCTCGCCAAACGGCTAAAGGTCAGTTCGCGATGCATGGTGGAGATCTATCGTGACGACCTCAGATTGCGCACCTCGTTTTCCAACCATTCCACGGTCCCTGAATCGGCCACCGTGACGGGAGCGAAAGATTGGAGCGCCCGCCGTATCGAGAGCGTGTACATTCCCGTGAAGGAAATGCTCTCCAATGCTCCCGGGTTTCGGGCCTCTATTCCCAGCGAGAGATTCATTTCGACGAGACCTACGCCGATATCCTGGACCGCGCCTATCTCCCGGGACTTCGCGGGCCGATGGACAGCCGCCGCAAGCGTCTGCTCGCCATTCTGCAGAAGGCCATTGATGGCAAAGTGACCATCAAGGAAGAAGAGTTCTTTCTGCGCAACAAACAGGGCAATCTGGAGTTCTCTCTCCTGGCGGAGGGCATGCGCAAGTTGGGATTGCTCTGGCTTCTGATTCAGAACGGCGCCTTGCTGGAAGGATCGGTGCTTTTCTGGGACGAGCCTGAGACGAACTTGAACCCCGCACTATACGGTGTCATGATGGAAATCCTCCTGGAGCTCCAGCGCCTTGATGTCCAGGTGTTCCTGGCAACCCATAACTATGTGATCCTCAAAGAGCTCGATCTTCAAAAGAAGGACGGCGATCAGATAGCCTTCCATGCTCTCTACCGCGGGGAGAACGGCGAGATCGCGTGCCGAACCGGAGACAAGTATCTCGACATCCATCCCAATGCCATCGCTGACACCTTCACTGGTCTCTATGACCGTGAAGTAAAGCGCAGCCTCGGAGGTCTCTCACGATGACGACACTGTCCGAAGGGAATCTCCTGTTAACGATACCTGATACTGGTCAGGCAAGAAAATTTGATGACAGTGCCAACCACAGGTTGACGCATTGTATGAAGGCGGTTGACTTCATCGTGGAGCTGACCGATCGTTACCTGTTTATTGAGGTCAAAGACCCACAGAATCCGCGCGCTCACACCAAAGAACGCGACAAGTTCATCCAGGAGTTCCTGGCGGGCCAGGGCGATCAGGAACTGATATACAAGTATCGGGATTCCTTCCTGTATGAGTGGGCATCCGGCCGGGGTAGCCAAGCCAATCCTCTACCTGGTGCTCATCGCGATTGACAGCTTGACGGAAGTCGAACTGCTGACCAGGACGGACGATCTCAAGCGTAAACTCCCGATGCTAGGGCCTACGGCGCAACCGTGGATCCGGCCATTGGTCTCAGGTTGCGCCGTGTTTAACATTGCCGCGTGGAATCGGTCTTTGCCTGACTACCCGATTGCGCGATCGAAACCATGAGAACAGGTGATTGGTACTACAGCCCGGACCACGGGCAGCTCTGCCAGGTCATTGAAACCCAGACGCTCTGGGGCGAAACGACCTGCCGCGTCTGGCTGCCCGGCAGCGATGCCGTGGTCCGCATCCCGGCCTCCCGGCTCAAGCCGCTGGCGGACGCGGGCGCCGCTTCGCCTGATGCCATTACTTACATCGCTGCGGCCGCGCGGGTGGAGGAAGGGTATCGATCGGGGAGAGCAAAGTCCTCAAGGGGGTACTTAAAATGGCTAGAATAGAAGGTCTCAGAATCCGCAATTTCAGGGTACTCAACGATGTGACCCTTGGCAAGCTCTGGAGTCTACAGCAAGCCGAACCACTGACTCCGATGACGGCGGTCATCGGCAAGAACGGTGTCGGGAAGAGCACGCTTTTCGACGCATTTGGTTTTCTTGCCGACTGTCTTAAGTCTGGTGTGGAAGAGGCTTGTGACCTTCACGGGCGCGGGGGCTTCGAACGCCTCCGATCTCAGGGCCAAAGGGGGCCAATCGAGTTCGAGGTGTACTACCGCGAGGAAGAATCGGCTCGCCCTATCACTTACGAACTGGCAATCGAGATGGACCCTGGCGGCAGGCCCTATGTCAGGCGAGAACGTTTGCGCCAACGCCGAAAGAACCAATCTAGTGGTCGTCCATTTTCCTTCCTGATATTGGACGAAGGCAGAGGCATTGCTTGGAAAGGGGAAAGCAAGGGTCACCAGATTGACGAAGGCAACGCACAGTTCGACCTACACAGTCTTATCGAATCCATAAAGCGAAGTGAAAGCGAGGAGGAAAGTCGGGAGACTGAGGTGGTGGAGCTTGAAGACAAGCGCAAGCTTGGAATTGCCACACTTGGGTCGCTCAAGCAACACCCACGGATTTCGGCCTTTCGCCGCTTCATCGAAGGCTGGTATCTGAGCTATTTTACTCCGGATGCTGCCCGCAGCTTGCCGCTCGCTGGTCCACAAAAGCATCTGAACGTGCATGGGGACAATCTGGGAAACGTTGTTCAGTTCATGGAGCGGGAACATTCTAAGAAATTCCGCGCCATTTTGGACCGAATCGCGGGGAAGATCCCAGGCATCAACAGCATCGACACGGAAAAGACTCCCGATGGCCGGCTCCTCCTTCGGTTCAACGACCGGGGATTCGAAGACCCATTCTACGCTCAACAAGTGTCTGACGGCACCCTCAAGGTTTTCGCCTACCTTTTGCTTCTCGAGGATCCAACACCGCCGCCTTTCCTGTGCATAGAGGAACCCGAGAATGGTCTTTATCACAAACTGCTTGAGACGCTTGCCAGGGAGTTTCGTGAGCATTCTATTACCCAAAGGGGGGGACCCCAGGTCTTCATTACGACCCATCAGCCGTATTTCGTTGACGCGCTGGAGCCAGAAGAAGTCTGGGTACTTGAAAAGGGTGACGACGGATTTGCTAAGATCAGACGGGCGAGTCAAGACCCTATCGTGAAGAACATGGTTGCAGCAGGACTACCTCTCGGCGGGCTCTGGTACAGCGACTATCTGGATGCGAGGTGATCTGATGCACTTCGAGATCCTTGTTGAAGATCAGTCCGGCAAGAAGGCCCTAGACATTTTGTCCCAAAGATACTCGGAAACGGACATACTTTTGCTGTCCATTCCTACAAGGGTGTAGGTCACATTCCCAGGGACATGAGAGAGGTGGGCCACCCACACCCCCCGATCCCCGACAAACGCCGACGCCCCCGAGGCAGACGGGCCCAGGCGACAGAGATCCCACCGCATATGAACATCACGCGAAATATGTCGCCCAGCTTCTGCTACTTTCGCGCCAAGCTCCAAGAGTTGGCCGGAGCACCCTGATGGATCAAGGCTGGTACTTCAGCCCGGACCACGGGCAGCTCTGCCAGGTCATTGAAACCCAGACGCTCTGGGGCGAAACGACCTGCCGCGTCTGGCTGCCCGGCAGCGATGCCGTGGTCCGCATCCCGGCTTCCCGGCTCAAGCCGCTGGCGGACGCGGGCGCCGCTTCGCCTGATGCCATCGCCTACATCGCCGCCGCCGCGCGGGTAGCCGACGCCCTGACGCAGGACGTCCTGCTCGCGCCCATCGAATCCTCCGTCATCCCCTTGCCGCACCAGATCCGGGCACTGTCCCGCGCCATCGCCAACGATCGGGTTCGTTACCTGTTGGCGGACGAGGTCGGCCTGGGCAAGACCATCGAAGCCGGCCTCATCATGCGGGAGCTCAAGCTGCGCGGGCTGGTGAAGCGGACGCTGGTCATCGCGCCGAAAGGACTGGTGACGCAGTGGGTCAGTGAGATGCGTCTTCATTTCGGCGAAGCGTTCCAGCTCGTGCTCCCCGAAGACATCAAATCATTGCAGCGGATCGCCCCCGCAGCGGCGCCAGGACACGAGGAGAGGAGCGGCCACGATCCGGAGACACTGCCGGCCAATCCCTGGCGGATGTTCAGCCAGATAGTTGTGCCGATGGATTCGGTGAAGCCCCTGGACAAGCGCCGCGGTGGAGCGCGGCCCAGGTGGGGGAGCACAATCGCGAACGGTTCGAAGACCTGATCTCCGCTGGCTGGGACATGGTCATCGTGGACGAAGCGCACCGCCTCGGCGGCAGCACCGAGCAGGTGGCCCGTTTCAAGCTGGGCCAGGGGCTGTCCGAGGCTGCGCCCTACCTCCTGCTGCTGTCAGCCACCCCGCACCAGGGCAAGACTGACGCCTTTCAGCGGCTGGTGTCTCTGCTCGACGCCCAGGAGTTCCCGGACATTGGCAGCGTCACCCGCGAGCGGATCCAACCGTATGTCATCCGCACCGAGAAGCGCCGTGCGATTGACGCCGAAGGCAAGCCGCTATTCAAGCCCCGGCGCACGCAGCTTGGGCCTGTGCGTTGGGAGGCGCGTCACCGCCCGCAGAGGGCGCTCTACGATGCAGTCACGGAGTACGTGCGCGAGGGCTACAACCAGGCCATGCAGGAGAAACGCAGCTATATTGGCTTCCTGATGATCCTGATGCAGCGCCTGGTGGTTTCCAGCACCAGCGCCATCCGCACCACGCTGGAGAGGCGCCTCGAGGCGCTCGCCGCGCCCGAGGAGCAACTGACCTTGTTCCCGCTCACCTCCGACGAGGAATGGGCGGACTTGGATGGTCAGGAGCAGCTCGACGCGCTGCTGCGCACGCACCTGCGGGCGCTCAAGAACGAGCGCACGGAAGTGAAGCTGCTGCTGGAAGCCGCGACCCGCTGCGAGCAGGCAGGGCCGGACGCCAAGGCCGAAGCGCTGCTCGACTGGCTCTACCGCCTCCAGTCGGAGGAAGGCGACCCGGAACTCAAGGCGCTGGTGTTCACCGAGTTTGTGCCCACCCAGGAGATGCTGCGGCGATTCCTGACCGAGCGCGGCTTCTCGGTGGTGTGCCTGAACGGCTCCCTGGACATGGACGCGCGCGTGCGGGTGCAGGAAGCGTTCGCCCGGGAGGTGCGGGTTCTCATCTCCACCGACGCAGGCGGCGCGGGCCTGAACCTGCAATTCTGCCATGTCGTGATCAACTACGACATCCCCTGGAACCCGATGCGGCTGGAGCAGCGGATCGGCCGGGTAGACCGTATCGGCCAGCCCCATGCGGTTCGCGCGGTCAACTTCGTCTTCGAAGGCTCAGTCGAGCACCGTGTCCGCGAGGTGCTGGAAAAGAAGCTCGCCATCATCTTCGAGGAGTTTGGCATAGACAAGACCGGCGACGTCCTCGACTCAGCCCAGGCCGGCCGGCTGTTCGACGACATGTATGTCGAAGCGATCCTCAACCCCGACAAGATCGAGGACTCCGTGGAGGGCGTGATCGCTCGCTTGCAGGAACAGGCGCGCGTGGCGCGTTCGACAGCCTCCGTGCTCGGCGCCACCCAGGACCTGGAGCCCGGCGACGCTCAGCGGCTGCTGACCCACCCCTTGCCACATTGGGTCGAGCGGATGACCGTGAGTTACTTGAAATCCCGCGGCGGCCAAGTCGAGAGGCGAAACCAGGGCTGGGATCTCACCTGGCCCGACGGCCAGACCTTCAAGAACGTGGTCTTCGCCGGCAAGGAAGCAGAACGGCTCCCGGCCGCCCGGCATCTCACGCTCGAAGAGCCGAGGGTTCGCGGTCTGGCCATGCGGATCCCGCGCTGCGCGCCCGGCCAGCCGGTGCCGGTCGTGGCGATCCCTGGGGTCTCCGCTGAGGTTCAGGGCATCTGGTCGCTGTGGCGCATCGCCATCGCCTCGGCATCCACCTCCGACGAGCCGGCCGGCTGGAACCGCCGCAGGATCATGCCGCTGTTTCTGGCCGATAGCGGCAGAGTCTTTGTGCCGACAGCCAGGCATATTTGGGACCAACTTCTGGCTGTCAGTCCGCTGATCCGTTCTATTCTTGATCCGCAGGCCTCGCAGGCCGCCTTTACAGGGCTGCAGAAAGCGGCGGAGGAATACGGCAGACCGATGTACGACGCGCTCGTGCAGGAGCACCGGAACCGCCTCGCGCACGAGCGAGAGAAGGCCGACTACGCCTTTGCCGCCCGCCGCAGAGCGATCGGGCGTATCGGCCTGGCCCAGGTGCGCACCTACCGTCTGAACCTCCTGGCCCGGGAGGAGCAGACAATCCATGAGCAGCTGGGCAAGAAGGACCATGCGCACCCTGAGATGGTCCCGCTGCTCGTACTGCGAGTGGAGGGCTGCCATGAGTAGCTGGCGCGATCAAGTGCTGAAGGAGTTCACCCCGAAGGTGGCCCGACTGACCCTGGTGGCCGACCCGGACGGGCTTCTGCTGGAAGAAGGGATTCTCGAAGGCATCCGGGAGCGGGGATTCGAGCTTATCCCGTTCGAAGATCATATTGCGTTCCGGTATGCCTACGAATCGAAGTTCCGCTCCCACTGGGACCGGGGCGAGCACACAGACCTCGTGGTCGTACTGCGCTCCCCGGCCAGCGATCTCGGCTCTCTGCCCTATGACCTGCTGCAAGCCGGGCGGAAGCTCTCTTTCAGCCTCGGCGACATATTCCCGAATCTCAGCTATCCGGTCGTGACTGCCCTGGATCGCGGTGACCTGGATGCACTGTTTCAAGCTCAGAAACAACACGCGCCCGGGACTTTGGGCGACAATGCCACCAAGGAGTTCGTGCTGCGGCACGTCTTCGGAATTGCGCCAGAGCTCACCAAACAACCGGCAGATCTGTTGCGCGTGCTCTTGCGGCGTCACTATCAAGGCCAGCGCATCCCCCGCATCCTCGATGAACGCTTTATCCAACTTCAACGTCAAAACAGCACCTTCGACGGTTGGCCGCTTGAGACGCTTCTCTCAGATCGCGAAGCGTTCTTCGTCTTCCTGCAAGAGCGTTGGCCGATCTTCCTCGACCATGAGGCGGCCAAAGGGGCTGCCGGCTTGCGCGATGACACGCGATCTTATGGCCTTGTTGTGGCCGGGCCTGCGGACCTGCCATTCGATCACCACGACGTTCGGGTCTACATCAACAGCTTGTTTCTGGAGGGGCGGCTGCGCGCTGTGCCCCATAGACATGCAGATACGCTCACCAGGACATGGGCCAGCGTCGGCATTCGCACCGATCCCGCCGCTGATCGGCTGCACCGGCTTAGCAAACTCATCGAGAATCTAACAGCATCTCTACCCACGGAAGATACGCGGTATGGTAATTGGCTTCATTTCGCGCGCGGATGGGCGGAGCAAATTGCCTTGACGAACGAATCGCCAGAGAGCCTTCCTGATGAAACCGAGCAGCGCATCAAGAACCTGCAAGCACAGGTAGACAAGCGACTGACGGCCTGGCTGGCAAAACGTTATGCGGACTCGTCAATCTACCGCCGGTTCCTCCGGTGATGCTGCACCATCTGCCCCGGTTCTTGTCCCGTCAGGTGGCCGAAGATCGCGCCGCCAGGGTTGCGCTGCTTGTCATGGATGGGCTTGCCCTGGATCAATGGCTCGTCATTCGTGGCGCGCTCGTTTCGCGGCAGCCGCTGTTTCGCTTCAAAGAACAAGCGCTATTCGCCTGGATCCCATCGCTCACGTCCATTTCTCGTCAAGCGATCTTTGCCGGCAAGCCTCCTATCTTCTTCCCTGGCAGCATTCAGTCTACCGAGAAAGAGCCGGCCCTGTGGCTGCAGTTCTGGGCCGATCAAGGGTGCATGCCGAACGAAGTCATCTACCTCAAAGGCCTCGGCGAAGGAAGTCTTGAGCGTGTGTCTGAAATGCTATCGCATCCCAAAGTCAGGATCGCCGGATTGGTCGTTGACAAGGTTGACAAGATCATGCACGGCATGGAATTGGGCACGGCCGGGATGCATAACCAGGTGCGCCAGTGGTCCCTGCAAGCCTATCTACACACGCTCCTGGATCTGCTTCTGGATCAGGGTTTCCGCGTCTTTCTGACATCGGATCACGGGAATATCGAGGCGGAGGGATGTGGAAGACCGTCAGAAGGTGTTCTGGCAGACTTGCGCGGCGAAAGGGTGCGGATCTACTCTGACCAAATCCTCAGAGGTAAGATGAGAGAACACTTCTCAGATGCGCTGGAGTGGGCGCCGATTGGGCTGCCAGAGGACTATCTTCCCCTACTGGCGCCGGCTCGCAAGGCGTTTGTCCAAGAGAAGCAGCGGACCGTGTGTCACGGCGGCGCCTCGATCGAGGAAATCATCGTGCCGCTAGTAGAGATTACGAGGAATAGTGCATGAGCAGCGCAGTGTCTCGAATTCAGCAAGTCGGTTTGGATCGCCTGGTCAGGCTGGCGTGGTTGGAACGAACTGCATCGCTCGTCTTGGCCGGAAATGATCATTTTGTCATCAAGTCCGCGCTCCAAGAGGACCTGGCCGGCTCATTCAGATCGTCTACCGCTAACGTTCGGGGTTCGCTAAATAAAACCATTACCATCCTGCAAAAGGTGTGGGGAAATCCCCCATCTCAAATCAGCTCCCTGCACGCTGATGGTCTGGATTTGCTGACGCGCTTTCCGTCCCGTGAGCACGCGCCTGTTCATTGGGGCATGCTGATGGCGGTGTACCCGTTTTGGTCCAGTGTAGCCACGCAGGTGGGTCGTCTACTCAAGCTCCAGGGCGCTGCTGCGGCAACCCAGATTCAGCGCCGAATACGAGAGCAATATGGCGAGCGAGAGACAGTGGCGCGTCGCGCCCGCTACGTTCTACGATCCTACCTGGATTGGGGAGTGCTGCAGGAAACTGAAGCAATGGGCGTCTATCGTGCTGCTCCGCCTCACCCCGTGAATGATCCGAGACTGGTTGCCTGGTTGGTCGAATCATCGCTGTGGGCGCGGGCCGACGGCGTCGCTCCACTCCGAGACGTACTAGAAGGCCCGAATCTTTTCCCGTTCCAACTGACGCCCATGTCGCCTGAAAGGCTGACGTCCCTCACACCTCGACTGCAACTGCTGCGACACGACTTGGATGACAGCCTGGTGATGTTGCGACGAGAATGGTAACTGCTCAGCCAGGCAGTGAGAATGATCTCGATAGCGCCCGGAGCGCCCTCTGCCCCCAACCTGGGGAGCCGAATGCTTTTCCCCCCCAGGGTTGGGGGCAGGGGGGCCGCCTGAGCAGTTACGTTACGTCTGAGACTACCGGTCACGCCGTCGGTGCGAAGACTTGCCGGTCGAACGACGCGGGCTGGCATTCCAACTGAGGCTGCTGCGCATAGCTTTGCCCGCCATTGCCGATACGTTCGGCCAACTGACGGTAGGTGAGATGGCCGCCTGTCGCCTGCAGCGCCTCGGCCAGGTACCAGGTGAAGGCGCCGTGATAATCGTTGGCGATGTAGGCGTCGGCCGAGGTTTGATTGTCGCGGCAGGCCGCCAGCAGCACGTTGTTCTCCTGGGTCTTGACCACCTTGAAGCGGTTCTTGCGCCGCCAGCCGAGCAGGTTTCTCAGGGCTTCGAGGAGTTCGATGGCGCCTCTCACCTCGTCTGGCGGATCAACGGAGCGCGACATGGGCAGCGTAGCCAGATCCGCATCGGCGGCGGGCGCGGGCCGATTGCCCGTGCCCGAATGGCA
Organism: Candidatus Amarolinea dominans; assembly: GCF_016704685.1. Classification (NCBI taxonomy): domain Bacteria; kingdom Bacillati; phylum Chloroflexota; class Caldilineae; order Caldilineales; family Candidatus Amarolineaceae; genus Candidatus Amarolinea; species Candidatus Amarolinea dominans. Next base: position 7,541 of record NZ_JADIZS010000025.1, on the reverse strand, counting down.
ACAGTCCATCATCACCGTCAGGCTGGCGCCAGGGCTGATGCGATCGAAGGCGGCCTTGAGATCATCGTCGCGCAGGGGGTTGTTCCAGTCATGGTCGTAGGGGATGAGGATTTCGTCGGAGGCATCCTGTTCATCATCGCCGTTGTCGGCCACCTGGCTGCCGTGGCCGGAGTAGTGGAACACCAGGACGTCGCCGGCCTGGCTCCCCGTGGTCAGCCAATCCAGGCCCGCCAGGATGCCGGCCCTGGTCGCCTGGCTGTCGGTCAGCGTCTGATGTTGTCGCCGCTGAAACCGTAGTGCGTTTCGAGCAGCCCTTTGACCTGGACCACGTCATTGACGCAGCCTTTCAGCCAGCTAATATCACCGCTGTATTCGTTCAGTCCGATCAGCAATGCCTTCTTCGTCATGATCTATCCCTCCTGCGATCATTCGTGTTGATCTGTGTTCATCCGTGTACCAGGAACCTGCGTGGACGCGAGGCCGGTCGACGCAGGCCGACCTGGCGGCGGAACGCCCCTTCGCCCTGAATTCATTCGGCGGTACGGTTGCAGCGGCCTTAGCCGCCGGGGTTGTGTTCGGCGCGGGTGGGCGTCGGTGGCTGGACGAAGTCTTGCGCGGTCTTGGTGACGAAATCACGCACGCTGTATTCGGACACCTTTGACGATGTACTCCGAGGCCGACGACTTGACGTAATAGCTGTTGTCGGTCGCGTCTTTGGCGCCGATCGTCAGCGTCAGGGTCGTGATCGGCTGATCGCCCGACTTGACGCGCGGTGACGATGGCCTGCGGCTTGTCCAGGCCATATTCTGGCTTAGCCTGCTTGCCCAGCGGCTTGAGCAGGGGTGACATTGGCGGCCTGGCTGACCAGCGAGGTGACCGCGCCGTGTCGAGCGCCGCGCGCGGGCAGGACATCGAGCATCCAGGCGCCGGAAACGTCCTTCGAGAATTGCAGCGTGCCGGTGATGTTGGTGACGGTCAGCCCGATCATCTCGGTCTGCGTGATGCTGACGTAGGTGGTCTTGATCCAGGAGGTTTCCTGCGCGCCCACCTCGTAGCTCGACAGGTCGCTGGCGAGGAAGACCTCGCTCTGCTGGTCCGCGCGCACGTGCGTGGCGCAGGTGCCCGGCGTGGAGCCGATGAACAGCGTGTGCGCGGCGCCGCTGGCCAGGGTGAACTCCACCTTGCGCAGGAAATCGTCAGCGGCCACCTGCAAGCGTTTGTGGCTATCGCTGGTGCGCGTCACCAGGCGGTTGGTCTTGATGGCCGCGATCTTGTCCAGGATGGGTGTCACCTTGCTGGCATCCACGGGGAAACTATCTGCGTCGGCCAGCACCCAATCACTGCCCAGTTTCTTGAGCTCGACCATGTTCTTGTCCTGATCGCTGATCTTGAGGCTGGTCACGTCGCTCGCCCTTGAAGCCGGCAAAGAGAGGCGCGCCTGCGCGGCGCTGAGCGCGGCCACAGAACGAAGACGGCCAGCAGCACTTGCGCCAGGAGAATTCCGGCCAGAATCTGATTACGTTTACTCATCATCATGCTCCATGATTCCCTTTATTCGCCGGTCCTGACCAGCGTCATCGGTTTTCATTGCGCCGGCGCAGGTCCACACCGCGCCGATAACGGCCAGGGGCCAGCAGCGCCAGGGCGTAGTTAGCCACTTCCCAGGTGGACTGCTCGCCCGTGGCCATTGGCTTGAGCACGCGCACTGCGTGCCGCGGAGCGGATGGTCAGCAGGTCGAGGTCTTCCACGGACCAGTTACCGCGCTTTGCATGAACTGCAAGGAGTTCAGATAGCGATCTTGCGTCAGGTTGGCCGAAACCTGGAACACCAGGTCATCCACGAACTCGGCGCTGCCGATGACAACCAGGCGCGAGGTGTTGGGCGAAGACTCGACGTGGCCGCGGTGACCAGTGCGGCGCCGGCTGCGTGGCATCGGTCGGCGTGGCGGTCAGGGGCGAAGGCTTGCCGACAAAGAAGGTCGAACGAGCCTTGCACGGAAACTGCCAGGATGTGCGACTCGCGCGCCTTCGACCGGGAAACCCAGCCTGGATAGAGCTGCAGGTTGGGCTGGATGTCGGTGTTGGTGCGCAGCCATGCCTCAGCCGTGGACTTGAGCAGCGACACGACGGTGTGCGCTGTTCTGGCCGCATCCACGGTCAGCGGCGAGGCCCAGTGCATGGTGACAGCCGGCAGATTCGCCACCACCGGGCTGTTCTTGTCCATGCCGCTGTTACGCACATCCACGAAGAAGGGATAGCTGATGGCCTGAATCTCACGCACCTGCATACCGCCCACGTCGCGGTTGACCGCCACCGGGAACGGCTCATTCCGCGATCCATCACCAACGCCTGTGCACCGTGATGCCGTAGCTTTGCAGCATCTCCCGCAGGCCGCCGCTGATCGCCGCGATGCCCAGGCTACCGGCATAGGGATCCGGCGAGATGATGTAGTGCCGGCCGCCACGACCACCGCTTCCCGGCATCAGGAACTGGTCAATGGCGAAGCGCTGTTTGTCGTCCAGGAGCCTGCGGCGCCACCACCACCAGCACATCCACATCGGACGGCGCCCGACCATCCCCGGGATCCACCGACCGCACGGTGTAGTCACGGCTGAGCCTGTGGGTTCAGGGGTGAAGGTTGACTGCGGCAGTTGGTATTGCCCCAACTGCGGGTCGGCCGGCAGTGCGGGCGGCGGGTCCTGGGCCACCACTTCAAGAGCCGCTGGACGAGCGCTCGAGCGCGCTTCGATGGCGGTGCGCACACTGGCCTCGCTCAGGTCGCCTGACGGGAGATCACCTGCGCCTTTGTCGCCGACCTGCAGGATCATGTCGAGGTAGTAGGTGTCGGCGGCAAAGAGCGAAAACCGGAATCGGTCGCAGCTTGAAGTTATTGATCAGCGTCTGGCGGGTAATGCGGCCGCGGGGGCATCGGGTCAATCACCTCGAAGGTCAGCTTGCCGGTGAACGCGTCTGCCTCGCGCCACCTTTTCGATGGCGCCCGCCCTTCTGCAGTGTGGCTTGGCAGGGTGTTCGGCGTCACGAACAGCGTCAGCTTGACCGGCTCTTGACCGCGCAGCACGCTGTCCACGCCTGGAAGCCGTAGACCACCTTCTTGACCGCGCGGTCAGGTCGTACTCCAGGTTGCGCAGGCGCACATCCACCGTGCCGTCGCTGCGAGTTCACCTCGATCAGGTCGCAGTTGAGGGTAACATTCTGATCGCCGTAGCGCACCAGGATGTCGAAGTAGGCGTTGATGACCGAGGCTTCGTAGCGCCCCGACACCTGCAGCGGCGTGGGCTGGATGCCGAGGTCTGATTGGCCTCGGTCTCCTTGTCCGCGTCCTGCAAGGGATCAATCACCTCGGCGTCACCCGCCACGGGAGGCGATCTGATACTCGGTCAGCATGTCGCGCACGCGCGCGCCAACGGCGCCAGCAGCGGGTGGCTTTTCGCTCGTAGGCGCGGATGAGCAGCGGCTCCTGCACGTTGCTGAGCAGGTCACGTGGCCGCGGACAGGCTGTACTCGCTGCGCGGTCAGGTCCAGGCGCAGGCTGCTGATGGGGGTAGAGCCAGATGTTGAGCACGATCAGGTTGAGCGCCACCAGGCCAGTCATCGTCAGCCAGTTGCGGCGATAGGCCGCGGTGTTTTCGCCCTGGCTCCAGCGCTGGCTGTCGAGCGAGACGATGTTCAGCAGCAGGAAGAGGCGGTCAGCGAGGTAGGTAGACCAGGTCGCGCAGATCAATGATGCCGCGCTCGATGCTCTCGAAGCGGCTGCCGATGCCGATGGCGCGCAGGATGTCAGCCGCCGCGCCGCCCACGAAATCGGTGACGCCGCGCGAGCCGACCGCGTAGAAGATGCCGCACAGCAGCACGGTGACGATGAGGGCCACGATCTGATTGTTGGTGCGCGACGAGATGAAAAGGCCAATCGCCACGTACGCGGCCGCCATCAGCAGGGCCGCCAGGTAGCCGCCGAACACCGGGCCCCAGTCCAGGTTGCCCAACATGCTGACGGTGATGGGGAGGAAGAGGGTCAGCGCCAGGGCGAGGGCCGATCAGCGCCATCACCGCCAGGAATTTGCCGATGACCAACTGCGCCGCGCACCGGGGGGTGAGCAGAATCTCCAGGGTGCCCGACTGCTGCTCCTCACTCCACTGGCGCATCGTCAGCGCGGCCACCTGAGGAAGATCAGCAAGATCGGCATCCATTGGAAGAGGGGCGCACATCGGCGATGCCTCGCGCAAAGAAGGTGTTGACCCAAAAGAAGGAGAAGAGAGCAGCCGCCAGGAATGCGCCCAGGAAGATCAGCGCCATGGGCGACCCGGATAGCTGTTCAGTTCCTTGCGCGTCATCGAAAGTGTTTGTTTCATCGTTGTTTATCCGCCTGTTGCCAGCAGATTGAACACGCTTTCAACGTGCGCACGTCGCGGCGCAGTTCACGCAGGGGCCAGTTGCGCTGGCGGGCCAGGTCATAGATGGCCGGGCACAGATCGTGTCGCTGGCATCCGTGCCCACGATGCGGTAGGCCGGGAAGGCATCGGCCGTCTGCAGTGGCTCCACGGTGCGCACATGGGCCAGGCCGGCCAGGGCCGCTTCCACATCGCTGCCGGTCCTGCAAGACCAGGATCGCATCGGCGGTCGCGGCCAGGGTGGACCGGCGCTGATCGGCCTTGATCTGGCCGTTGAGGATGATGATCACGCGATCGCACAGCGCCTCGACCTCGGACAGGATGTGCGTGGAGAAGAGGATCGTGCTTTCTGGGACAGGCGCTTGATGAGGCGCCGAATTTCCACGATCTGCGTCGGGTCGAGGCCCACGGTCGGTTCGTCGAACACCAGGAACTTGGGTTTGTGCAGGATGGCCTGCGCCAGGCCGACGCGCTGACGAAAGCCTTTGCTCAGGGTGCCGATCGGCTGCGTCAGCCGGTCCTGCAGGCTGGTGGCGACGATGGCCTCGGACAGGCGCCGGGGTTGCTCGGCCTCTGGAATCTCGCGCAAGGTCGGCCATGAGCTTGAGATAGGCCTGCACCGACAACTCCGGGTAGAGCGGTGCATTTTCGGGCAGGTAGCCGATGCGAGCCTGGATGGCCCGCGGCCAGTCAGCCATCCAGGCCATCAATCGTCACCGTGCCGCCGTCCGGCTGCAGATAGCCGGTGAGAATCTTCATCAGGGTCGTTTTGCCCGCGCCGTTGGGGCCGAGCAGGCCCACGATCTCACCCTGGTGAATGTCCAGACTGACGCCAGCCAGGGCTTCGATGGGACCGTAGGATTTCGTTACGTCTTTGACTTCGATCACGCCATTGACCTCCAGAATCTGAGTAACACGTAAGAAACCGGTCTGAAATCAGGCAAGCGCTGGGGAGCGTCTCCAATCCTGCCCTCAAACCTGGTCTCCACTGCGAACGTAGCCTGAATTATACGAATCAGTGACGCCTGGGGCAAATTTTCACCCACAGATCTACTTGACAACGGATGGAACGAAGGTCTGGCGCCCGGTGCGCAGAGGCCAGGCGCCGTGCCTGCGTCCATCCGGTGATGTCGTGGTGACGTCGTGACATCCAGGAGGCAAGTCTGCGGCAGCGTCACCTCTGCGTGTTCCTGGTCAATCGCTGTCGCGGCGACAGGCGCGGCATCGCCGATTGCACCGTCATACGATCGGCGAAATTCTCGCCTTGAGGGTGTAGGGTTCTTCCAGGAGATGACACGTCGAGCGATGGGGGTGCGCCAGCCGGATAGACTGACCTCGTCAGGTTCTGCCCATGTGGCCGCGTGATCGGCATCGCCGGCGAAAGGTAAAGATTGACCGTTTGCCCGCGGAATGGCGTCACGTCAATCAAACATGCCGCCAATCGTCGGCCAGATTCACTGGTTGTCCAAACGGTGGCGCCCGCGACCGTCAGCACCAGGATCAGGAATGCCTGTGCTGATTTGCCCATACCGGTAGAGGAACGATAAGGTGGGCGCGCATTCGGTGGGAATCGAGATCGTTTGGCGCAGCAGCGATTCGCCGGGCTGCGCGTCGAGAGAACGCCATATCAGCCACAGCGCCTGGCGTGGCAAGCAGCAGAGCGTTGGCCAATCATCGCCCAACCCAGCGCTGACAGGAACGCGATATTGTGATCCAATTGGGCAGACCACGTGTCACCGCCGTCAGTCGTTACCCGATGGGCGAGGCCAGTACTTTTGTACACTTGGGATTGATAATGGCGCCAAAGGCATGAACAACCGCGTGTCATCATCGAACAGAAACGGCCAGCCGAAGTTGATTGATAGATGGTAACGGCCAGGGCGCCCAGGTCGCGCCCCAATCATGCGAGGTGCAGAGTGCCAACATGACATCCACCGGTCATGCATACAGTCCGCTCCCAACACCAACGGCCCGTAGGACCCTGCAGCCAGACTCAGGTTGGCAAAGTACGTTACTGTCTGTGATGCCTCCATAGGGGCGCGGGGCGACCAGGAACTGCATCCGCTCCCAGGGATGACTGCATCATCCTGATCCATCCCGGCGTCGGTGTTGCTGTTTGATATTCAGCCCAGAATGCGAGCGGTTCACCCGTTTGTGTGGAAGTGACGTTGAAGCCGGTGATCCCGTATAAGGATCATACGATAACATGCGTTGCGGAGGAGTCCACTGCCGTCGCATTTTGCTTCACGAACAGGAGTTTGCCGGGACAGTTATCACAAGAAATGACAAGTCTGAGTTGCCCTGTGGCTATGGCCGACAGCTTCATGGACTCGAAAGGCGCTGGAGGAGTGCGGTGATGGAGTTGCCTTGACCAATCGCTATTCGGCAACTTTCGGAGGTATGAAAGTTGGAGATTGGCCGTTGGTCAGATGAGCAAAACCGCATGGATGGCGCCGTCCGGGGTCGCCGTGAGACTCGGGGTACTCCGATACTGGGACAAGATAACCGGTTCCGACCAATCACCTCAGGCGGGCGGTGGCGGTACAGGGTATGAACGTTAACTAGGTACGGGAAGCAGGTGGGGAATATGTTGCTCGCCGTTGACATCCAACGCCGCCGCGAGCGGTTTCGCCCCAATACATATGGTTTTCATTGAATATCCTGACATTTTGGAGGGTGCTTGGACGCCCCAATCGCGCGGCTAGGCGCTGCCACGATACGATGTGGTGGGCGTAAACACGCCTGAAAAAGTCCATCCGGCCGCCCTGTTCGAATCCGCCGTTGGTCACCAGGTTCGTTGCGCCAGGCAGATGGAATTCGAAGTTTGCGACACTGGCGCGTTCGAAGTCTCGAATGCGTCCAGTATCGTGTAACGATTGCCGCTGAAGATGACGCCCTTGTATCGCGGCAAACAGCAGATCGAAGCTGCCGCTGCGATAACTGGCAAGGCAAACGGCCCCTGGCACATCGTGATCAAGTAGAGTAGACACGCGCGCCGGCAGAAGCACGCCGCAAGGCCGTCGCGCTCCCCGCCTTGAATCTTCATGGCATAGACCACTGTCTGGCTAGCGCGTCCGGCCACGCCTCAACGTTCAGCGCATGATCGCAAAACTTTCGCGCCCGAAAACTAA